>NZ_JAEEVD010000081.1:0-6092 GCF_016290755.1 Lachnospira sp. | reverse complement strand
TACTAACTAATGAAACAATACTATTATTCTTAATAGACTTGTCACTTACATTAATATTATCTATATCACTACTTTCGTCTTTCTCTTCATACTGTTTTAATTCATTATCATCTTCTATATCTATTAAAAACCTACTTAATTCTCTCGTATCTTTCAATTTTCCATCAAATATATGAATTAAATCTATTATTAAATTAACATCATTTTCAACTTTATCCTTAGTTATTTTACTTGATGTAATATGTGCCCATTCATTACGCACTTCCATCATTTCTTTTACACTAGATCTAACTTCGTCTTTAATATAATACTTACTAGTTATGATATACCAATTTCTATAGAATACCCTAAGAAGAGCTGCTAGATCTAATTCTCTCAGTTCTAAAATATTATTATTTGTTATTTGTTGTTGTTGTAAATATGAAAGATTGCCATATACCAATTCATCCCACCAATCATCAGAAAGCGCAGGTAATTTCCTATATAACCAGCTACAAAGATGATCAGATAGTATATGCATAAACGAATTCATTTTTCCTATAATATAAGAGTCATCCATTAGAGTTTCTCCTTTTATTATTGTCACGATATAATATATATTAATAATCTCACATTAATATGTATTAATCAATAGTTGACAAAGTCTTTCTGACACCACCTGTTCGGAACTTTCCACCCGTTAGAGCGCGCCCATGGCGCGCAAACAAAAAGAACCATCTACTACATAGCAAATGGTTCTTAAACTATATTTGTCTTTTAAAGTTGGTCATACTTCAAAGCCTTCCCCTTAGCTTTCTCAACTGGATATTTAGCTTCGTTCTGTGACATCTTCATATTTACAATTTCATCTGCATCAAGTCCTAACTTATCTAGTAACTGCTGGCTACATATAAGTACGTCTGCAAGTTCTTCTTTCACATAAAAAGACTTACACTAGCTAAAACTAATGTAAGTCTCCATACATCTAATTTTTACTTTATACTGCAACTTCTGCATTAGCATTGATTCTATCAATTACCATCTTTATTCCAAACCATATGTTAACATCATCAAAAACTTCTGATATGCTACCTTGATCTGAAAATGGTGATTCTTGTAAAACAGAAAAGTCCTTTAGCATACCATTGTGCACTATATACTCAACAATCTGATTTACGAAATAAATCTGTCTACTATTAAGACTTGTATCATTTAAGTATTTAGCAAATGCTTCTTTAGCCGCAGACATATCTAAACCAATAATCTCACGAACAAGTTCACCAAGCGGTTTTTGGCCATACTCATGCTCATAATCTTCCTTAGTACCAACTTCTTTCCATAAGATATTCTCTAAGTTCCTAATATCATCTGGATTTAATGGTTTATTCGTTTTTAGCTTAGCAATTGTTTCATTGTCCTGATGCTTACGAATATAATACTCTGCATTCTTTTTATAATCTTTTAAAATGTCTGTCTCTAATTCTGATTCTTTCCAATCCATTGACATAATCTCATCATCAAAATTAGTGTCGTATTCTCTTCTTTTTTGTTTTCTAACATATTTTAAAAGGCCTCTAATACGCTCTCTAATTTCCTCAAAATCCTCAACCCCAGCATTTTCAATATATGGTGTATGAAGTAAGGTCTGAATAAACTCAGATTGAGCTTGAATCTCAGCAATATTGGATACATTAGATACACTTTCTACCTTCTTAAAAAGATCAGAACGTGCTCTTGTATATTTTCTTCCCATTAAGTATGCTAATTCTAAACCATACATTAAAGCATCAAAACGTACTGCAGAAGCTTCTTCGCCTTCCTCTGGAATAATTAATGGAGCAAGTTCCTCCCTAACTATTTTAGTGTCTTCAAATGTTAGGTTCTGATAATTATCCTCGTTTGAGTACAAATCAACATACTTAACATGTTGTTTTACAGCAAAATTATCACGTTTTAACTTGCGAACTTTCTCTGTCATATCCTTAATAAGCTCGTTTCTATACTGTATCAATCTTTCTGTTTGAAACTCTTTATCCTGCAATTTATACACAATTTCAAACTCATATCCAAAAATTGACCCCTGGATAGCCATTGTATTTTTGCTTTCCTTACCCTTGTTCATTTTAAAGAACTCAAAATTACCGCAAAAATCAAAGATATAAAACTTATTCTTATCCTCACCATCAAGTAAACCAGGACATAATCTAGTTCCTCGTCCTATCATCTGCCAGAACTTACACTTACTCATAACCTTCTTAAAGAAAACAAGATTAAGAATTTCAGGAACATCAACGCCTGTATCAAGCATATCAACAGAAATAGCTATCTGAGGTAATTTCATAGGATCTGAAAAATCATCTATCAATTTACCTGCGTAATTAATCTTATTATCTATAACATCTGCATATCCAACTAAATGAGGATATTCCTTATTAAAAATTTTCAAAATTTTCTCTGCATGTTTATGGTTCTTAGCAAAAATAATTGTTTTACCAATCTTTTGACCATAATCCACCTTAATGCCATTTTCCATAAGAGTGTGAAGTACTTTTTTAATTGTATCCTCATTAAAGACCCATGTATTTAATTGATTAGAGTCTATTACATTAGGCAATAAACCATCTTCTGATGCAAATGTTTCCTCATACTGCTCCTTATCTTCATCAGATAAGTCATCATAAACAATTCCATTCTCAATAAATTTCAACTTAGACTCTACATACATATAATCCACTAAGAAACCATCTTCTACAGCCTGAGCCAAATCATATCCATAAGTTGGTAAACCACTAGCTAATTCAAAAACATCATAAGTGTTTTTATCAATTTCATCCTTAGGTGTAGCTGTTAAGCCCACTAATAAAGAATCAAAATAGTTAAAAATATCTTGGTATTTATTATAAATAGAACGATGGGCTTCATCACAAATAATCAAGTCAAAATGACCACTTGTAAATAAACGACCTTCATCATCCTTAACTTCATCTATACACTTTATCATTGTTTGATAAGTTGAAAATACACAATGGGCACTATAATTATCCTTCTCCTCAGAAAGATTTGTTGTTGAAAGATCTTGCAAAAATTCTCCAAAACTTCTCTTAGCCTGTTTTGCAAGCTGAGTTCTATCCGTTAAGAATAAAATATTTTTTATCCAACCCTTATGTAATAATATATTACACAACTCAACTACAGTTCTTGTTTTACCAGAACCAGTAGCCATTACAAGCAATGCTTTTCTTCGATTCTTCTCATCAAATGTCTCACAAACTGCCTTGATTGCAGCTTCCTGATAATAACGTCCAGCAATCTTCTTATTAATCTCTACATCTTTAAGACTCTCCTTCAGATGTCTTAAATTAAATAACTTCTCAAGATCTCTTTTAGAGTATACTTCTGCTACTCTTCGTTCCTGATACTGTCCATCTATAATTCTTGTTTCAAAACCATTAGTTAAGAAAATTACCGGTCTTCTACCAGACTTCTTTTCTAATAAATCAGCATATAAATTAGCCTGTTTACGTCCTGCAGATACATCCACGCAAGTTTTCTTTGCTTCTACTACCGCCAATGGGCAATGTCTATCATCAAATAAAACATAGTCAGCAAATCCAACATTTGACTTATTAGGCATACCCTCGAGTCTATATTCATTAACCCAATTCTTACCCTCAATCCATCCAGCATCACGAAGCATTGCATCGATATAAAGCTTTCGTGTTTCATACTCTGTTGCCTCTAATGGCTTAGGTACATAATTAGTTATATTTTCCTCACGTTTAGCTGATAACTGTTCCTTTAATGCTGCATTTTCACGAATTAATCTTTCTAAATCTAATTCTTGCTTAGCATTTTTTTCTTTCTCTTTTTCAAGTTCAGCTAAAATCTGCTCAGCTTTTTCTTTCTTTTCCTGAGCCTGCTTCTTTCTATTTAAAATTATGTTTTTATCAAATTCACGATTCTCATAATTATCTGCATAACAACAAGCAACAAAATCCAAGAAAATAAATAGATTTTCAAGACAAAGCATCGCCTCATCGAAAAGCGAAGCTCTACTATTATGTGCTACTGAGTTACCATTTTTTCTAATATAATTCATTCTCTCCAATATATCAGAACCAACTAATTCTCTAAAATCAGCAGCATTCATTAAGTTATATAATGTATCTTCATATGGTCTCTCTAAATCATTGTCTACTGAATACATCCACTTAACAGCAAATTCCATAGCCCTTCTGCTTGTCACCATGCTTGTCTGTGGATCAAATAAAATATATCTCTCCGCTTTAATTGCCACTCCTGCAAAAGAAGAAAATTTTGATTCAGTTTTCAAGTAATCAAAGTTAGTAACCATATATTCCTCCTAAAATCAACGATACCAAGGCCTAAAAACCTAGATTAAATTAATTATAACACATAATTGAAGTTTTTTACTACTCTTCGCAATATCTCCATTTATATCCACCAGCTGTTTTATGTTCATGTCTACATGTTTTTCCTATTTGTATACTACTAATCCCTGTGGCACGTTCAGCTTCTGCTAAAGAATAATATTTTGCGATAATTTCATTTGTACCAATATCTACTTGAAAAACTGCTCGTCCATTAACATGTAAAGGCTCAATATCACTATAATCGCCATTATCATATCTCCATTGAAATCCTCCAGCGCTCATGCTCTTCCCTCTTTTTTTTAAAGCTGCATTTAAAGCACTTAAACCTCCTTCTTTTCTTGCATCTTCTTGACTTTCATATCTGCATATAAAATGTCCATCCATATCATATTTGCAAATAGCTTTAGACATTTCTTTATTTCTTTTTATTGTATTCTTTCTTCTTCTGTCTACCATTAATTCACCTATATTTAAATGTTCTTTAGATCTTATATCATATAAAGATTTATCAATATCATATAAATGAATTTCAGGCATATTATCAAATCTATACCCTTCTATCATATAACTACCTTTGACATAATTCTTTACAGTTGATAATGATACATTCAACAATTTAGCTGCTTGTGTATAGCTTTCAAAAAAATTCACCGGTTCATCATTATAATACTGCATAATTGGTTTAACCAAACTTCTACCTACTCCCCCTCCAATAGATACATTATATCCATATTTAGAATTTGTCGTTTTGTATTGTTCGATATATATTTTTTCTTTTTCACTTGCCTCTTTTTCTGTTAAATTAGATTCAAGTACTTCATGTTTAATATTTTTCCACCCATACTTTTGAATTGCTCTCCAAAACTTTTTCTGAGTTTTATAACCTTTTCCATTTTGCCATCGTCGTTTATTTTCCTGCCTTGTTATACCTATATACATCTTACCATTTGGCACAGTATGTTTATATATTTGATAAATTGCCGACGCTTCATCTAAATTTTTTTCAAATATTTCATTAAACTTTTTCCTATTGTTTGATATACAGCCGCAAGTTTTTGTTGTTCCTGTTACTAATGAACTACCCGATGCAATTTTTTCATTACCACAATCACATAAACATTTATAGTATGTCTTTTTTCTTCCTTCATAATTAGGAAGTCTCTCAATTGCTATTAACATACCAAATCTTTTTCCTACATAATTTTTTTCGTTCCACTTACCTCTTTTCTCTCTATTTAAGCAACCACAACTTTTTGTATTACCTTTATTAAGACATTTTGTACTTACAATATTTATATTTCCACATTCGCACAAACATTTCCAATAAACTACATGTTTCTCTGTAACATGATTTATTTCTAGAGCTGTTAATCTTCCAAATTTCTGACCTGTTAAATCTTTTCTATGACCAGGATTATTGGATTTTATTCCATAGTACCTTGCGATTCCTTTAATATTTCTTTTTGTTTTATTAGGAAAGTATTTTTCTAAGGAGTCGTAATCAGAATTAGGATAATAAAGTTTTAATGCTTCTATTTGTTCACTTGTATATCTTCTATGCTTCATATGACCTCCTTTGTTTTATACCATATTGTTTCTGATAAATTTTGATTTGTCGACTTGTTTGACAAAGTCCATAAATTGTTTTTGTAAGTCAAGTGGTGGAACTATTAACTGCAAATCTTCTATTTGCTGCTTAGTAATAGCTTCGCGTGTTGC
>NZ_JAEEVD010000080.1:0-6234 GCF_016290755.1 Lachnospira sp. | reverse complement strand
CAGATAATGAACTAATACAAGAATAATTTACTTCAAAAAAGGGGAAAACACATGACACAAATCAATCCAACATACCTAGCATTAGGCCAGAAAATCATCAACTACAGAAACGACGCCAACATAAAGCAAGAAGAATTTGCCAAGATGTTAGGCATTAGCAGAACCACACTAAGCTTTATTGAAAATGGTACTCAGGCGCCAAATTTTGATGTGCTTATTAATCTAATCAGAATTGCACACATTGATTTCCTAGATATTATTGGCTGCAAGCAGGAGAATTACATAGTGTTAGACACTAACATTTTGCTTAATCGCCCAGAAATGCTAAACATAGTTTTAAAGGATTGCGATAAGGTCTACATTCCAGTGCCGGTTATTAAGGAGATTAATTACCAAAAGGATCACGGCAAGGATAAGTATCGTAGAAATGCTTCCCTCTGTGAAGATATTTTATTAAAGAAAAAGTCTGAAAAGCTAGATATTCACACGGATTCTAAGCTCGATGGCACTAACGATGACAAGATTTTTGACGTGGCTTTTAAACTAGCTAAGAAAAATGCATCAAGTAACGTTTACCTTTTGACTAACGACAAGGATTTTAAATTAAAGGACACTAAGAATCTAGATAATTTCAAGGTTATAAGCTCGGTTCAGTATAGCAGCATATTTTCAGAAAAAGATGGTTTTAATGAGACTTTGTCACAGAGGTTCTTCATGGCAGTTTTTAAGAAGAATCTAGAGGAAGCCAAGTCCTTAATTAAGGATAAGGAAAATGTAATCAATGTAAATGTAGTGGATGCCAGGTCAGGAAGAACTCCATTGATTGCGGCTTTGCTTAATAAAGATGAGCAAATGGTGAAGTTCTTATTAAGCCTGGATAGGATCGACGTAAACGCTGTGGATGAGAAAAAATACTTGTTTCCGCCGCTTTCCCATGTCATGCAGATGCACAATGAAAGGGATGCCATGAAGTTCGCCAGAATGCTTATTGATAAGGGTGCAAATGTAAACGAGCCCTCACAAAATGAGACTAACGCTTTCAATATGCCCCTTATGATTGCTTGCTGGCACGGACATTTTGAATGTGTAAAGCTATTGGTGGAGAACGGTGCATTTATAAATCAGCAAGATCAAAAGAATGGCTTTACAGCCCTGATTAAGGCGATTTTTAAGAATTCAGATAAAGAGATAGTCAAGTATTTGCTAGATAAAGGCGCAGACATTGACATTCTAACCTATCAAGACAAAAAGACAGCTCTTGATTACGCCTATGACACCGGCGACAGGGCGTTGATTGATTTATTGAAAGAGAAAAAGGAAGAAAGAGATAATAGAAAAAATGATTAACAGGATTTGTATTTCGACTATTAATCGCTGTAACTTGGCCTGCAAATACTGCCATTTTCACGAGAAGAGCGAGATTAAAGAAGCACAGATGGATATTTTCAAAATCCTAGACCATGTGAAGGATTATGTAAGGAAAAAGCAAGCTGAAACAAAACAATCGGAAATAAAACAAGTTGAGGAAAGTTTACCAAAGCCGCTGTTTAAGGTTGGCTTTGTGGGAAACGGCGAGGCTTTTCTTGAGTGGGACAAGCTTAAGTCCTACATCGCTTACCTTGAGGATTCGCCCGAAATTAGCGCCTACACAATTACCAACGGTACCCTTAATTTGGCGCCTAAAGACTGGAAGTTTTTAGAGGAACATAGGATAAATGTTGGCTTTTCCATTGATGGCTACAAGGAGCTCCACAACAAGAATCGCTGTAATTCCTTTGATAAGGCTATGGAAAATGTAGAAAACTACCGAAAGGCTACAGGCTATTATCCAACCTTTAATGCCACCGTTGGTAGAGATAGTTTGGAAAATGCAGACAAGGTTATAGAGTTTTTTAAAGCATTTGAGGTTCGCATTACATTTTCAAGAATGATAGGAAAATACGGCATTAGTCTAGCAGAGTATAGAGATTTTCTTAAAAAAGCTAGCAAAAGTCTAGAGGTTAGAAGTGGCGGCCTTGATTGCACCATGTATGGAGGCAAGTGCGGGGCTGGAACTAATAATTATTTCTTTGCCAATGGGAATGTGTATTTTTGCGGGAATTGCATCGACTTGCCACCAGTTGCAAAAAGTGATATTTCCTTTTTTGACCTTGAGAAAATGTCTCTAGATTTTGACAGAAACTATTGCTATAAGGAGTCTTTATGAGAGTTGCACTTTACGGCTTGCCCTGCGCGGGAAAGTCTTATATCCTTGATAGAATCAACTTTCTAGAAGTGGTTCGTGGAAGTGAGATGTTAAGAAAACTTAATCCAGATTTTCAGAATCTAAAGGATGAAGAGAAGGAAGATTTAAGAAAAGAGCTTACTAGAATTTTGAAAAAAAGAGACAATTTTATTGTGGATGGTCATTATTCTTTTGGAGATAAAATTGCTTTTACCAAGGAAGATGGTGAATTATATGATACATTTTTATATCTCTATATTTCACCTGAGATTATAAGACGTCGTATGGAATTGTCTGATAAAAACAAAAAATACTTGAGATATAATTCTGAGTCGTGGCAAAAGAAGGAAATAGAAGCCCTGCGTAAATACTGCCATCAGCAGGACAAAGACTTCTTTGTTTTAGATAATCCGCCAGATAATTTTTTTGAAAACATTTTACCGCTAGTGGAATTTATCAAAGCTATAAAGAGTGGTTTTAGCCCTAAAAACTTTGCAGGAAGATGTGCAAAAGAAATTCTAAAAGTCGCAAAGTCAGATACTATAACTCTAATGGATGGAGATAAGACCCTTACGAAAGTGGATAGTTCCCATGAGATATTTTCTTATAACACAAAGATTTATGATGGAAATTTCTATACGGGATTTCAAAGCTTAAGACAGGAGAAGGAGTTTTGTGAGATGGGGCTTGGAAGGGGAGAAGAAGGACCTGCGTTAGAGGGAACATACACAAGTGGAACTGGCCTAGAGGGTGAGGCTCTAAAGACAGCTGTTTTGTCACTTCCTTTAAACAAGCATGTCACATCCCACATCACCCTTGACACTTTCATTTTAACTTCAGGTTATGGTCTTGTTTGGGAAGCATTAGCTAATAAGATTGGCGTGAAAGCTTATTATGGTTTTGAAATGTGCGCAGAATCAAAATTTTTTATAACAAAATTCCTACAAGAGGCAGGCAAGAAGGTCATTGCCTATGGCGACAGTCTAAACGATTATTATATGCTAAAGCAGGCAGATGCTGCATTTTTAATAGCCAAAGAAGACGGAAAGTTAAGCAGATCACTTGCGGATAAGGATTTAGGAGGTATTAATATTGTACGAGCTTGAGAAAACAAAAGAGGTGGAGGAGTTAACTGCCATCACAAAATCCAATTCAGGAATATCAGGGCCTAAGCTTTGCGAGGCTCATTACGAGTTAGGAAGGCGCCTTGGGGAGGCAATTAAGCACGATTTAGAGTTAAAGGAAACTGGTCCAATAAATGCCCAAAACACTACAGTTATTGCGGTGCTTAGAGGTGGCATGTACATTAGCATAGGTCTATATGTGGCTCTTAACTGCCGCTTGGATGTCTATGATCCGAAGCATCCTGAGGACTTTAAAAGACCAGAAACGAAGTATGTAATTTACGCCGATTCGGTGATAAATTCCGGCAAGACCTTAGTGAATTTGCTTGATGAAAATGTATTTATAGCCTCTTGTGTCACAAACGAGAAGGCAGTGAAAAAGTTTGGCGATTGTCTCTATACTGCCAGAGTGTCAAAGAATTCCTTTAAAGGCTGTGCTATGAAGAAACAAAAAGGGGATAAAGGGCCAGATACAACAATGAGATTGTTTAACCAGATATAAATAATAGCTTTCATTCCCTCCATTTAATGCTATAATAAGCTTAATAGATAAATTTTTAGAGAAAAACGCAGACAGGGTAATCCGCTATATAACAGATTTTTCTTAGGGGGGATGGGCTTATGAAGGCTAATTACGAGAATTGGATGCCTAAAAATCTTATTTTTTCTAGCTTTGCAGCGTCTTTGATTTCGGCATATCTAACCTATGAGGGTTATATAAAGGAGATGAAGGCGTTGACTATAATTTTTGCCATTGTGACCTTGATTCTTTTGGGGGCGACTTGCTGGAGCATTTTGCTTTATAGGGCATTTTCCTATGACGGCAAAAGACAGCTATCAAGGCAAATCATCGAGGGTACAGCAAGTTACTTAAAGGATATCAAGGGCGACATCTTAGATGTTGGCTGCGGTAGCGGAGCTCTTTCAATTGCAGTGGCGAAGAATAATCCCGAGGCCAATATTTTCGGAGTTGATAGATGGGGTAGGGAATATGCTGCATTTTCAAAAGCATTATGTGAGGAAAATGCAAAAATAGAGGGAGTTTCAAACACTTGCTTTAGTGAAGGCAATGCCGTGAGACTTCTCTTTGAGGATGGCCGTTTTGATGCAATCGTTAGCAATTACGTATACCACAACATCACAGGAATTAATAAGCAGGAACTCCTACTTGAAAGCCTACGAACTCTAAAAAAGGGCGGAACTTTTGTGATTCATGATATTATGACAAAGAGGCGATTTGGCAACATGGAGGCTTTTGCAAAGAAGCTAAAGGCCGTGGGATATAAAGATGTAAGGCTTATTAGAACCGACGATGGCTTGTTTATGTCAAAGGCAGAGGCAAGACTTTATGGACTTAGTGGGTCCACAATCTTAATAGGGATAAAGTAACGGAGGAAAAACATGATAAAAATTATTTCTGATAGCACTTGCGATTTATCTGAAGAACTTTTGAATAAATACGACATTGACATTTTGCCACTCCATGTGGTTATGGGGGATAAGGAGTATATTGATGGTGTCAACATAAGCCCTGATGAAATCTATGTTTGGTCCGATGAACATAAGGAAACTCCTAAGACTTCCGCAGTAGGAATTGGGGAGGCAATCAATCTTTTTAGAAAATATATTGATGCCGGAGATGAAATAATTGCCTTTGCAATTTCTGAGGATATGTCCACAACTGCCAATGTTATGCGTATCGCAGCAGAAGAGTTAGAAATGGAAGATAAGATTCATGTCATAGACTCTATGAATCTTTCAACAGGCGTGGGGCATCTTGTAGTGGAGGCTGCTATTATGGCTAAAAATGGCGAATCTGCCGAAACTATCGTAAACGAAATTGAAAAAATGCGACATCGTGTAAGAGCAAGTTTCGTAATCGACACTTTAGTTTATCTTCAAAGAGGTGGCAGGTGCTCAAGCGTTGCAGCTATAGCAGGGGGGTTACTTAAGCTCCATCCAAAGATAGTTGTGGAAAATGGAAAGATGATCGCTAGTAAAAAATACAGAGGTAGCATCGATTCTGCAATTTTAAAATATGTTGCAGACCTAGAAGAAGAGCTAGCTAAGGCAAAGAAAGATAGAGTCTTTATTACACATTCAGGTTGTGATAAAGAGCTGATTGATAAGGTAAGGGAGAAACTAGAAGCCCTAAATAGATTTGATGAGATACTTGTCACAAGAGCAGGAAGTGTAATCTCAAGTCATTGTGGTCCAGGAACACTTGGGGTGTTATTTATGGAGGAGGAATATATTTAGCAACAGTAGAAGGCGATCAGCCAAGAGTGCGTCCTTTTGGAACAGCTTTATTATGTAATGATAAGCTTTATATCCAGACAGGTAAGGTTAAGGACGTTTCAAAGCAGATTGCAGCTAATCCTAAGGTAGAACTTACAGCTTTTAAAGGCGGCGAATGGATTAGAGTTTGTGGAGAATTAGTAAATGACGATTCAAAAGAAGTAAAGGAAGCAATGCTTGAAGCAATGCCAAGTCTTAAGAAAATGTATAGTGCAGATGATGATAACATGCAGATGTTATATTTTAAAAATGCAAAAGCTACATTTTGTTCATTTACTAAAGAACCAGAAACAATTGAATTCTAATCAAAGATAAACAGCAATAAGATTAGTATTTAATAGAATATATTAAAGATGAAAGCCTCATACTAAAAAGTATGGGGCTTTTAATGTAACAGAATATCTTTATACTGCGTACTTGTTGAAAATGAATTGCAAAACTATAATTGTTTTATAGATATAAGGAGAAAAATTATGGACATTGGAAATCTAAAAAATAATTACAAATTGTATGAAGGCTTTGAAGGAGAAGAAGAAATAATAATGTTTATAAAGGAAAATCCTTCCGTAAACATTCATATTTGGTGTG
>NZ_JAEEVD010000035.1:0-28179 GCF_016290755.1 Lachnospira sp. | reverse complement strand
CATGAACGCAGTGGCACTTTGTGCCACCTGTCAGAAGGGGCTTTAACCCCTTCTGACACCAGTAAGCTTTATACCCCCGCTTAAAGCTTACGCTTTTGAAGCGGGGGATTGCTTACACTGCGTTCAATTAATATTAACCTTTAAAGTCTGGGGCAAATAAATCCTCGTCTCTTTCTACCTTAGTATGTAAGCCGATATTAAGTACTATACCCATTGATGTAAATACCGTAATAAGCGATGTAATACCACAACTAAAGAAAGGAAGTGGAATACCTGTATTAGGCAAAATCCAAGTAACAACACCTATATTAAAGAAGGACTGGAAACCTATATAGGCAGCTACACCGCAGCAAATCAGTCGCCCGGCAAAATTTTGCGCTTTCACAGCCGTTATTAGGCACTCTGCCACTATGGCAAAAATTAAGAATATAGTAAATGCCGAACCTACAAATCCAAGTTCCTCACCGATAACAGCAAAAATAAAGTCATTTTGTGCCTCGGCGATATAGCCTGCATTTTTTAAAGAAGAAGAATCATTATTATTTAAGCCCTTACCCGTTAGCTGACCCGAGCCAATAGCCTGAACAGCATAATACTGCTGATATGTATCATCATCAGAGCCATCATCCTCGTCATCATCGTCTGTTGAGTAGTTACTATCGATGAAAGTCATAATACGATTTCTTTGGTACTTCTTTAAAATTACCTGATTCTCATCAAGAATAATATAGGCAAGTAAGACCACAATTACTGGAATGACAACCATTAAGATCTTACCAATCATCTTATACTCAAGACCCGCACAGTAAATGATAACAACACAAATTACAAAGGTAAGAAGTGTTGTAGAAAGGTCAGGCTGAGCCAAAATAAGTAATAGCTGGAAACCTACTGTAACTGCTAAAACTCCTAAGAATTTAAATGTATTAAGTCTATCCTTATACATAGAAATCAACTTAGAAAGCACTAGAATTAAAATCAACTTAGTAAATTCTGAAGGCTGCACTGAAAATCCACCAAAAGAAATCCATCTTTGCGCACCCTTAGCGCTTGAACCAACAAGCTTTACAGCAAGTAAAAGGATTGTTGATATAGCATACCAAAGCCAATAATATTTTAATATCCAATTGTAATCAATAAATGATATTACTATCATCATAACAAAAGACAGAAGCATACCAACGCCCTGTCTTAATGTATATGCCGAATTCGCACTATTAACAATTAATATTGCGTAAACGCATGTTATTATAATTAAAGCTACAAGTCTGAAATTATAAGATCGAAGTTGATATTTTTTAAAAATCATAAATATACCTCTTATTTAACTTCTCTTGAGCCGCCTCTCATATCCTTAATTGGAATATTGGCAAATAAAGTTGGAACATTACCAGCATCGCCCTCAAGTGGTGTTGAAGTGATCTGAATATCCAAACCATCTGTATCAATATCCATATATTTAGATATAACTGCAATAATTTCGTTTTTGATTTTTTCCATTGTCTCTGGAGAACAGTTAGTTCTATCAGAAACTAATAAAAACTGTAATCTATCCTTAGCGACTTCAGAAGATCCTTTTTTCTTAAATAAATCTAATAAACTCATAATAATCCCTCCCACTATTATTTTATAAAGTAATTACTTCTTGAATGCTGAAACCAACTTCTTAAAGAAACCACTCTTATTAGTTAAATCAAGGAAAGGTACCTGTTCTCCTAAAATTCTCTTACAAATATTAAGATAAGCCTGACCAGGTAATGAATCATCACCTACAAGTGGCTGTCCCTTATTAGTTGCAACAACAATGCTCTCATCATCAGGAACTGCACCAATTAAATTAAGGTGTAAAATATCATTAACATCATCGATTGACATCATATCTCCATTTTTAACCATGTCAACTCTTATTCTGTTAACGATTAAGTCTTCCTTATTTCTTAAACCATTAGCATCTAATAATCCAACAATTCTATCAGCATCACGAATAGCAGAAATCTCAGGTGTTGTTACAACTAAAGCTCTATCTGCACCAACTATAGCATTCTTAAAGCCCTGTTCAATACCAGCAGGACAATCAAGAATAATATAATCGAAATTCTCTGGATCCTTCTTAATCTCATCTAACACCTTAAGCATCTGCTCAGGTGTTACAGCATCCTTATCTCTTGTCTGTGCTGTTGGTAAAAGGTAAAGATTAGGACATCTCTTATCACTAATCATAGCCTTTCTTGCGGATACGCTACCTTCAGCAACATCTACTAAATTATAAACAATTCTATTCTCCAAACCTAATACAACGTCAAGATTTCTAAGTCCTGTATCTGTATCAATCATAACAACTTTCTTGCCTAGCTTTGCAAGGCCTGTACCTACATTAGCAGTTGTAGTAGTTTTACCTACACCACCCTTACCTGATGTAACAACGATAACTTCGCTCATTTTATTATTTCCTCCCTAGAAAATTATTAAAAATTAATCTGTGTAACTTTTCACACGCCCCTCTAAAAGCTAAAATGTTCAATTAACCACAAACTTAACATATATAATTATGTATGAAAATCCGCTATTTTTCAAGCATTTTATCTATTTTTTTAAAGATTAATATCAGCTAAAACGTCCTGGGAAAAGTCCTCAATATAAATGTTATTATCATAAACATAAGCAATCTTTGGCTCTATTGTTGCCTCATCTTTTCTGAATCTTCTCTTAGGACTAGGTTCAGAATCCTGACTTCTAGCAATAATATCACCAATCTGAATCTGCATAGGCTTCATTTCAAGCGCATATACAAAAGCATTAGAATTATCATTACAACCAGCTGTAATATAACCCTTTAAACTACCAAGAATAACAACATTGTCACCTGCAATAACCTTACCGCCTGGATTAACATCCCCTAAAATGACGGCACTGCCTTCTGTCTCAAAAACCTGTCCGGAACGAAGTGTTCCCTTATAGAAATGACAAGGCTTATCAATAGAATTAAGTCTTGATGCAATCTGCGATTCCACAATTTCATCAATTTTATCTTCCATAACTCTTGTTTGGTTATTGTTGATGACACAAAGAATGTTTAAATCAGAAACCTTGTTAATAACTTCAATAAGTTCGTTTTCTTCTCTTGAACTAAGGTTTCTACCTTCAAATGTAAGTGCTAAATTAGCATCATTAAAGAACTTAGCAGAAGCCTCAAACTTCTCCTCAAGCTTCTTCTTTAATTCTAAAAATGCGCAGTCCTTATCTAGAACTACAGTGATACCCTTCTTTCCACCTTTAATAATTACTGAATTATCCAATGTCTCACCTCATAAATCATATTAGATCAAAACGATAACAAATGCGTCAAATCAAAGCAAAATAACTGTTATCAATAAATCCCCACAATTAAATATTATATTCTAAAAACCATTAAATAACCATAGATTTTTAAAATAATTAAGAAAAAAAATTATAAATTAGCCAGTTACCCAGCTAATTTATAATCTTTCAAAATTTCATATATTTTTATACTTTATTAGAGTTTACTCCACTCCATAGTAACACTTATAAATCTCAGCCGATAAAGCAATGGCATTAGATGAAGTATAACCATTTTGAATTGTAACTGCCACGCAAACCTCAGGATTATCATAAGGTGCGTAACTTATCATCTGAGCATGGTCAGGAGAAGTTGTCTTTTCCTGCGCTGTACCAGTTTTCGCAGCAATCTTTAGGTTAAGTGCATTAACCGCTGAATAAGTAGAACCGGCAAGCTGCATACCAGTATGAACTGCGTCCCAAATACTTGAATCAAGCTCAACCTGGTTGTTAACCTCTGCTGAATTGTCCTCGATTACATTTCCATCAGAATCTGTAATCTTATCAATTAAAGTTAAATTATAAACAGTACCAGATGTTGCAAGAGTTGTTACATAACGAGCAAGATTTAGAGTTGAATACTTATGAGTACCCTGTCCAATTGCAGATGCAATAGCATTAGTTGTTGAAGCCTGAGGTGTACCCTCTTCAATCTCAACACCCACCGTTGTTGAAAGACCTAGCATATCTGAGTAGTTTTGTAAAATGCTTGTGCCATAGGTACTGTTGTAAGATCCATTTTTCATAGCAAGCTGATAGCCTACATTATAGAAATAAACGTTACATGAATCTCTAATGGCCGTTGTTACTGTCTCAGTACCATGTCCTGAAGTTCTCCAACACTTAGGAGATGGAGTAACCAAATCAAAAGAACCAGAACAATAAAAGCCTGTTGATGATGAAATAATTCCTGTGCTAAGACCTGCTATAGCTGAACAAGGCTTATAAGTAGAACCTGGTGCTATAAAGGACTGTGTCGCTCTATTAAGAAGTGGACTAGCATTATCAGAAACCAACTGACTATAGTAAGTCGCATCAATAGAACCAGATAACTTGTTGTTATCATAACTTGGATAAGAAACCAAAGCTAGGATATCACCAGAGTTTGGATCTGCTACTACTGCTGAACCAGAACAAGGCTCAAGCGCTAACTCACCTGGTGTAATAATTTTATTAGTGATTACATAATTAATAAAGTCATAAGCACCCATGCTACCGTTTACAAGCTCTGTGTACTTTGAATTCTCAGCATTAGGATCAAGATAACCCTGCTCATATAAAAGAATGCAGAGCTGTGAACCTGAAACTGAGCCATCCTCTATAAGGTATTTGTAGATTTTCTTAAAAAATGAAGAATCTGTATCAAGTGCAGAAATGATATAGTCAACTAAAACATCGTAGGACTCCTGTAAAGAAGTATACTGCTCATCTGTAAGAGATGACATATCAATCCAGTTTTGAGAAATACCATATGTAAGGAGTGTCTGTAAACTTACAGTACTATCCGTACCTGTCCAGTTTGCATAAGTCTCATCTGATGTGTCTACATTTGAAGTATCAAAGATACCCTCAGTTTTAAGTAAGGTGTAAATGTACCAAATGTAAACCTGCTGTTCAGAAGTCAAAGAACTATAGCCTGTATTACCAGAAGCCAATTCCTCCTTAACCCAGTCAAGGACTTCACTCTTCTTAGCTAAGAAAGACTGATAAACGCTTTGAGCTACCGAACTATCTGAATTTGATATCTGACTTAAAGACAACAAATTGTTATCAATAAATGCATAATAAACCTCTTGTGCTGTAATATAAATATCTTTTACATCACCGTCAGAGTCATAAGTATATTTTGTAGAGCCAGATGTAAGGTGGCTTGCAAGAATTGTTACAAGCTCATCTTCAATATCGTCATAGATAGTCTTTTGAAGATTTACATCAATAGTCAAATATACATCGTAACCTGCTGTTGCCTCTTCCTCTGAAATAACCTCAGTAATTCGGCCAACAGTATCAACATAAACTGTCTGAGAACCCTTAGTACCAGCTAAAACGCTTTCCATAGAAGACTCAATACCAGACTTACCAACTACATCATTACTTTCATAAGAATCTCCAAGCTCTTCTAGCTCTGAAGAAGAAACCGTACCTGTGTAGCCAAGAATCTGTGACATATATTTTCCATAAGTGTATCTTCTAATATACTTCTCTTCTACTTGAACACCTACTAATTCTCCAGAATTTTCTAAAATAGCTGCCATAGTGGCGTCTGAAACTTCATTAGCAATTGTAAAAGATAAGTATCTATTATATGAATTAGCTGACATATAACGTCTTAAATTTACAATCATTAAAGCATGCTCAACTGAGTAGTCATCAAGAGAAACAGCGTATTTATCAAGATAATAATTAAATAATTCCTCTGCCGAAACGCCCCTTTGTTCATCAGTTAATTCTGCAATACTACTAACACCGTAGCTATCTCTAATAAATCTTAGAAGTGTAGTTGACTCAATATTATAAGAGTATGTGCCATTTTCATAAATGATTGGAAAATCGTTAGAATATGTATCACCATTCTCTTCAATAATATTTAAAGTCTTATCTATACTTTTATTAATTGTAGCATTTTTAACATCGTTACTAGAATATGTACCGCTATCACTAATTGTTACAGCATACGCTAAATCGTTATAAGCAAGCAATACACCATTCTTATCAAAAATTCTACCTCTAGTTGCAGTTACACTCATCTTCTTTTGAATGGAACTATTAAGATTAGTAGCATAACTTGATCCATTCATAATCTGTAAACTAAACAATCTGTTTACAAGAACACAAATTAAAATAATAAAGATTAAAACTATAGGAAAGATTCTTGATTTAATAATACTTAAAATATAATCAAATACTTCCTTCATCGAAATTCACGCCCCTTTTCTTTGTTTTAACAGTGTCTAGTTTGTCATTTATATAAGCTAATAATTTATACAAAATTAAAGTACAAAGGCAAGTATAAACCACTTCTGGTATTATAATTCGCGAAATGAAAAATCCAGCATTTAATCTATTATGTAACAAGAAGTTACCAATATAACATAAAAATTCATAGACAAAATCAAAAACCAAGACCATAGCCATTGGGATTAAGATTTCGTATTTTTCATATTTCTCATAGAAAAATCCTGCATAATAACCAATATAAACAAAGCACAAAGCAGTAAATCCAAATAAGCTAGAGAAATATAAATCATACATAACTCCAGCAAAGAATCCAACAAACATACCTTCGTTTCTTCCCTTTAAGAAACCAAAAATGATTGGTAAAATAATAAGAAAATTCGGTACTATATTTGCAACTGCGATTACTCTACCAACTGACACTTGTAATAAATAAAAAATAACTATTAATACAAGTTCACAAACTTTTCTTTTCATATGTCCACCTCATGCAAAATAGGGAAAGACTATAAAAGCCTTCCCCCTTTTAAAGTACAAATTAATCCGTAGTTGTTTTTAAATCAGTAATAACTAAAACTTCCTGTAAGTTATTAAAATCAACTGCAGGTATTAAATAACCTGACTGAGTTAGGTTATTTGAGTCAGCTGTTACATTTGTTGCATATCCAATTAATATACCTTGCAAATATTTATCGCTAACGTTTGATGTAACGATCTTATCGCCATCATTAACTGTAACATCACTTGCAAAATATCCAAGATGTACCATGCCAGAATCCATAAGTTCCACATCACCCTGAACTATACAAGTTTCGTTAGTATCAATAATCATGCCACTCACATAACTATTATCTTCAACAATAGTCTTTACAATAGCGTAATTAGATCCCACCTCAGTTACAATTCCAACTAAACCACCGCTAGCAACTACGTTCATATCTACTTGAATACCATCATCTGATCCCTTATCTATAGTAAGTGAAGAATACCAGTTATCTGATGAAATACCAATAACATTAGCACCTACTTTTGAATATTGAGAATACTGATTATCAAGTTCATAAAGTTCTCTTAGTCTGTCTAATTCATATGTCTCTTGCTTAAGTAAATTGTTCTCTTCTGTCAATGCATCAACTTGACTTTGTAATTCTTCATTCTTTTCCAAAACATCAGAAATTTCCTGTAGGTTATCAAGCTTATCAGAAACCCATAGTCCTAAATTGTTCATACCCTTTTGTAAAGGAACGACAACATAAGAAACTGCAGTCTGTAAAGGCTTTGTTAGGGAATCCGTAAAAAAGGAAGTTCCAATAAAGAATAAACAAATAACAGTTAAGCCAATAAGAATATATTTAGATGTAAGAAAAGATTCGAATTTCTTTCTCATATACCTTATTACCTCGTTTCTTATATTTACTCAAAAGTTCTATCCTGAGGAGTATAAGGAATCTTAGCAAAATCAGGATTTGTTACAACTCCCATAAGACCTCTAACAACAGATTCTGAAGGATTTTCTACTATTGTAACATTAAGATTTGTCTCGCTCTTAATGAAATCCTCTAAATTATTAATCATAGATGTACCACCTGTGAAGTATACGCCATCCTTAATAATATCAGCAGCAAGTTCTGGTGGAGTTCTCTCTAAGATAACTTTTATTGAATCCATAATTGAGTGAAGCGCATCAACAATAGCATCATAGATAACATCTGAAGAAATCTGAACGCTTACTGGAAGACCTGATAAAATGTTACGACCAAAGCCAGGAGCAAACTTCTCCTCTGTCTTAACCGCGCTACCAAGTTCCTTCTTTAAACCTTCAGCAGTCTTAGAACCAATTACTAAATTATAAGCCTTTCTTACTGCAGAAATAATGCACTCATCAAGCTTATTACCACCAATCTTAACTGACTTAGAAATTACAATACCACCAAGAGATAATACTGAAATTTCTGTTGTCTCAGCACCGATATTAACAACCATAACACCCTTTGACTTTGTAACATCAATACCTGCTCCGATTGCATCAGCTACTGGCTTGTCTACTACGAATACGTTCTTAGCCTTAACCTTAGACTCTACTACTAATTCATAGAAGGCTCTCTTCTCAACTTCTGTAACATCAGTTGGTACTGCTATATAAAATTCTGTATTACCAGTTTTCTTTTCCTTATTAATCTTCTCATAGAAACTATAAAGAAGTGTCTGCATATTCTCGATGTCAGCTATTACGCCAAACTTAACTGGGAAAGAAACCTCAATATTCTCAGGTGTCTTCTCATACATCTCGTATGCTTCATCACCAAAAGCTAATAATTCGTTCTTATTAGCGATGGCGATAATGTTCTTCTCATTAAGAATCTCGTTATCCTTAGTGCACATTTTAAAATTACTTGTTCCAATATCAATTCCATATACGTTAGACATGTCGTATTCCTTTCCTTTAGGTTTATAAAACCCTTTCCTTTAATTAAAAAATCCCAATTGCCTTGAGACTAACATAGGTATTGTCACCTATAACAATATGGTCAGTTAAATTAACTCCAAGAATTTTACCAGCCTCATAAATCTCTTTAGTCACATTAATGTCTGCCTTGCTAGGTGTAGGATCTCCACTTGGATGATTATGGATTAGCATAATCTGTACAGCCCCGCTTTTAAGTGCCTTAATGAAAATGTCTCTCGTATCTATTAAGGAACTATTAACCGTGCCAACTGTCAAGACCATATCTTTAATTAAACAGCACTTACTATCTAATAAAACAAGAATTAGATGCTCCTGCTGTAAATGTCTTAAATCCTGCATATAAAACTTAGCCACCGTCTCAGACCTAGAAAAATCCAACTTCTCATTGGCCTTTAACTTAGCTAGTCTCTTTGAAAGCTCTATTATAGATTTAATCTGAATAGCCTTAACTCTACCAATGCCCTTTATCTTAACTAAATCATCAATTTCAAGAGAAGCAAGGCCAACTAAGCCCTTATTTCCCGCTGTCTCATATAATAACTTAGCTAAGTCTAGCACCTTAATCTTACCAACTCCCGTTCGTAAAATCACTGCTAAAATCTCCACATCCGTTAAAGTCTCTATTCCATATCTTAAAGCCTTCTCATAAGGCATCAATTCAATGTCAATGCCCCCGTTGTTAAACATACTATTCATGTAATTAAATTACAGAATACCCCGTCTTAAATAACCTTAAAAACTATAATTGCAAGAATAATGCCAATAATACTTGCAACTGTCAGTTTAATCTGAAGAGCAATAGTAAAAATTATAACCCCTAAATCAATAGTAGTTAAATCTCCATCTACTGTTCCAATTGTTTGTCCGTAGCTTAGCCAAGAAATTCCAGGAACTCCTTTTGCAGCTTCAGCTACCAAACCGCCAAGTACTATCCCAATAATAATAAACAGTAACAATAACCAGCCATTTTTATACTTAGCCATTATATCCCCCTCTTTACAATAATTTTCTTGATTACAAAATCACTTAAAATTATAGCACAGAACTATTTTAGCATAAATAGGGGGATTTTCAAGCACAATACTAATTTAAAACTTATTTAAATGTTAAAAAGACCAGCCTTAAACATCTCATTGGCACTCATCATAATACCAAGTTTAGCATGATACCATGTTAAGCCACCCTGGAAAAATACAAGGTATGGTTCCTTTAGTGGACCATCTGCACTAAGCTCAATAGATGAGCCCTGTACGAAAGCGCCTGCAGCCATAATGACATCTGAATCATAACCTGGCATTGCCCATGGCTCTGGTGTTAAGAAGCTATCTACTGGAGCAGCCATCTGAATACCCTTACAGAAAGCAAGTAAGCCTTCCTTAGAACCAAGCTCTACATTCTGAATAATATCGTATCTATCTTCGCTTGCTGTCGGTCTACACTTAAAGCCTGCCTTCTCGTAAACATTTGCAGCAAAAATTGCACCTTTAAGAGCGCCTGCTACTACTGTTGGAGCAAGGAATAAGCCCTGATAGAAGCTTTGATTAAGAGTAAGGGAAGCACCAACTTCCTTACCAAGACCAGGACTAGTTAATCTGTAAGCTGCCTGCTCGATGCATTCCTTCTTACCAACGATATAACCGCCACAAGGTGCAAGACCGCCGCCTGGGTTCTTAATTAAAGAACCAACGCACATATCAGCTCCAACCTCAGTTGGCTCAATCTCTTCTACAAATTCACCATAACAGTTATCTACCATACAAATAACTTCTGGCTTAATAGACTTAATAAAGCTAATAAGCTCGCCGATTTGCTCAACAGATAATGTAGGTCTTGTAGCATAGCCCTTTGAACGCTGAATTGTAACTAACTTAGTCTTTTCATTAATTGCGGCCTTAATTCCATCAAAATCAAAACTACCATCCTCAAGTAAATCCACCTGTCTATAGCTAATGCCGTATTCAGCAAGACTTCCCTTAGACTCTCTAATACCAATGATTTCATCCATAGTATCATAAGGCTTTCCAACAGGTGATAAAAGCTCATCTCCTGGACGAAGCTGGGAAGCAAGTGCTACATTTAAGGCATGTGTACCGCAAGTAATCTGTGGTCTTACAAGAGCATCTTCTGCTTTGAAAATGTCAGCATAAATCTCCTCTAATGTATCTCTACCTAAGTCATTATAGCCATAACCTGTTGTTCCAGATAAATGTGCCTCTGAAACCTTTGCCTTTTGCATAGCGCTAATAACCTTTAACTGGTTAAATTCTGCAACCTTATCGATTTTCTCAAATCTAGCTTTTAAATCATTCTCTACACTTTCGCAAAAGTCATAGACCTTTGGGTCGATGTTAAATTCATTACAATATGCTAATTTCACGATATTCCTCCAACTAATGCTTTTAAATTAATTCTCTATTCTTAATTTCAAGCATCATAAAATCAATTATTCTACTAAAGTCGTAATCAAGCTTTCCAATATCTACCCAAAGACAGTCCTTCTCTCGTCTAAACCAAGTAAGCTGTCTCTTTGCAAACCTTCTTGTATCACGCTTGATTATTTCCTTAGCTTCCTCCAAAGAATACTTGCCATCTAAATAGTCAAGAATCTCTTTGTAACCTATGCCCTGCATAGACACAAGGTCTTTAGTGTACCCCATTTTAGCTAATTTTTCAACTTCACTAACAAGGCCATCTAAAAACATCTTGTCCACTCTTTTATCAATTCTTTCATAAAGAGCATCTCTATCATCATTTAATACGAAGTAAACATAATTAAAAGGAGAAGTCCTCTGCTTTTGAGTCTCATTATGCTTAGAGAAAAGCTCCCCTGTCTGATGAAAATATTCCAAAGCCCTAGCAACTCTCTTTACATTATTAGCATGTATACTAGCCGCAGACTCTTTATCCACCTCATCTAACTTAGCGTGTAGAGCTTCATTTCCATAAGTCTTAGCATATTCATATAAAGAGTTTCTATACTCGCTATTATCATCCTCAGTCTTTGTAAATTCCACATCATATAAAAGAGCCTGCACATAAAAGCCAGTACCACCAACTACAATAGGAATCTTTCCTTCATGTCTGATTTCTTCAATGGCCTTTAAAGCCATTTCCTTAAAAACCATAACATTAAACTCATCCTTAGGATCAAGACAGTCAATTAAGTAATGCTTAACTCCCTCCATCTCTTCCTTTGTAATCTTTGCAGTACCAATATCCATGCCCTTATAAACCTGCATAGAATCAGCACTAATAATAGAACCGTTAATGGCCTTTGCAAGCTTTATAGAACTAGAAGTTTTACCAACCGCTGTTGGTCCAGATATAATTATTAAAGGTTGTTTGTCTTTATTTTCCATAAATTTATTAACCTACTATTCTCTTAAACTTTCTTTCAATATCATACTTAGTCATAATAATCAAAGTTGGTCTGCCATGAGGACAATTGTAAGGATTATCAAGAGTCATAAGCTCTGCCATAAGCTCCTCCACCTCATTAATAGACAACTTATTATTACCCTTAACCGCCGCTTTACAAGACATGGTCGCCACTCTATCCGTAAAAATTTCTGCCTCAGCAGACTTATAATCCTCAGTTAAATTATCCAAAATCTCTATAAAAAGCGCCTTATAATCAAGAGTTGGAAGGCCTGCAGGAATTCCTGTAAGCTTATATTCATTGCCACCAAACTCCTCAATTTCATAGCCCAAGTCCTTAAAGCGCTTCATATTTTCTTTTAATAACTCCTCTTCTCTCATGTTAAGAGTAAGAATAACCGGAGGCATAATCATCTGTGAAGACATTTCCTTTTCATGCAAATGTTTCATAAAACGCTCATATAGCACCTTCTCGTGAGCTGCGTGCTGATCCATCATATAAAACTTATCCCCCAACTCAAATAACCAGTAAGTCTCAAAGAGCTGGCCAATAATCCTATACTTTGGCTTATTAGTCTGGGCTAATAATTTATCATCAAAAATGGACATCTGCTCTGAAGTCTTTAGCTTATCATTAACAGCCTCATATTCCTTTAAATCCTCTTTAATCATTTCATTAGAACGCTTGATTTCAAAAGGCTCAGGAAGTCTTTCCTTATTAATGTTTGGCTTAACCTGATTTTCAATCTCTGCAGCAGATACCTTATCGATTCTTCTCTCCTGATAGTTTGAAGCAAGAGTATCCTTCTTATCATGCTGATTTAGGCTAGCAGCCACAGGCTCAGGTCTTCTATCAGTAGGATTTGTTGCTTGTGCCATAAGGCTTGGCTGTGCCACAGTCCTTTCTTCCTTCTCACTATTAGGGCCCACAGGAACATTTGCTGCAAGCTCCTGAGCCTTTAGGCAAGAAAGCACGCTTGCATATACAAAATTATAGACATAATCATTGTTTGCAAAGCGAAGCTCCATCTTTGAAGGATGCACATTTACATCAATAATTTCAGAATTAATTGTAAAATGTATCGCTGTAAATGGATAATTCTTTGGCATTACAAAGCCCTTATAGGCATCCTCAATGGCCTTATTAATAATGTTACTTTTAATGTAACGGCCGTTGATGTAATAATTCTCGTAACTTCTATTACCTCTACAAATAAAAGGCTTACAAATAAAACCCTTCATGGAAATATCCATGGTCTTTGCATTAATCTCATAAAGATTTGCAGTAATTTCCCTACCATAAACACTATAAATAATGTCCTTTAGATTAGTGTTACCAGAAGTGTGCAATTTATTGTTGTTATTAGCAATAAATCTAAAAGAAACATCTGGATGTGAAAGGGCTAGGTACTGCATAAGAGAGTTAATATAGCCCCCTTCTGTGTTGGCAGATTTTAAAAATTTACGACGAACTGGAGTATTGTAAAATAAATTTCTTACAACAATTGTTGTACCATCAGGGGCGCCAACCTCCTCTAGACTCTTTTCCTTACCGCCTTCTATTACGTAACGATAGCCATTTAGCTTATCCTTAGTCTTTGTAATTAATTCCACTTGAGCCACCGCTGCAATACTTGCAAGGGCCTCACCTCTAAAGCCAAGAGAAGATACGCTAATTAAATCTTCAATAGACTTTATCTTACTTGTGGCATGTCTAAGAAAGGCCGTTGGAATCTCATCTCCGTTAATACCACTGCCGTTATCAGTTACTCTTATAAAACTAATTCCGCCTTCTTTAATTTCTACTGTAATTGCGCTTGCTCCGGCATCGATAGCATTTTCAACAAGCTCCTTAACAATAGACTGAGGTCTATCAACTACTTCACCAGCTGCAATCTTGTTAATTGTAGCCTGATCTAGCATCTTAATTGGCATATTATCCCTCCCAACTTTAGCCTTAATTACTGCGTTCAAAATTCTACCATCTATTCTTTAACTTGCCCTGTAGCTTGTAGAGCTCATTAAGGGCATCAATAGGTGTCATATTAGTTATATCAAGATTTCTTAAATCATCTAAAATGTCATTATCTGGAACCGCATCAAATAGTGTCATCTGTCTTACATCAAGGTCAGACACACTCTTATACTCTTCTCCAATCTTAAAGCTCTGCTTTGAATACTGAGCAATGTCCTTTGCCTTCATAGAAATGTCAGCATTACTAAGCTCAAGCACTAATTCCTTAGCTCTATCAAGAACGGATTCAGGAACACCTGCAAGTCTTGCCACCTGAATACCATAACTCTTATCTGCGCCGCCCTTTACAATCTTTCTAAGGAATACTATATCATCACCCTTTTCCTTAACGGCAATGCAAAGATTCTTAACGCCCGCTAGAGACCCTTCAAGTTCAGTAAGCTCATGATAATGAGTTGCAAAAAGTGTCTTAGCACCAAGAATCTTAGTATTAGCAATGTGCTCAACTACAGCCCAGGCAATACTTAGTCCATCAAAGGTAGAAGTACCACGGCCAATCTCATCTAGAATAATAAGACTGTTTTTAGTAGCATTTCGTAAAATGTTGGCAACCTCGGTCATCTCCACCATGAAGGTAGATTGTCCACTAGCCAAATCATCTGATGCACCAACTCTTGTAAAGATTCTATCTACTAGGCAAATGTTAGCAGAACTTGCAGGTACAAAAGAACCAGTTTGTGCAAGCAAACAAATAAGAGCTGTCTGTCTCATATATGTAGACTTACCAGCCATATTAGGACCCGTTATAATTGCCACTCTGTTGGCGTTATTATCAAGATATGTATCATTTGAAACAAACATATCTCCTGAAATCATCTTCTCAACCACTGGATGTCTACCATCTTTAATATCAATAATACCCTTTTCATTAATTCTAGGTCTTGTAAAGTTATTATTTACTGCAACCACTGATAAAGAAGCAAATACATCAATCATTGCCACTGCTCTTGCAGTCTTTTGAATACGTAAAACCTCTCCTGCAATCTTATCTCTAACCTCAACAAATAAGTCATATTCTAGAGAATATAGCTTATCTTCAGCCCCAAGAATCATATCTTCAAGCTTCTTTAACTCATCCATTGTATAACGCTCGGCATTAGTTAAAGTCTGCTTTCTAACCCAATTATCTGGTACTAGTGACTTAAAGGAATTTGTAACCTCTAAATAGTAACCAAAAACCTTATTGTATTTAATACGTAAGTTCTTAATGCCTGTTGCCTCACGTTCACGCTCTTCTATCGCCGCAAGCATATCCTTACCGTTAATCTTCGCATTTTTAAGCTCATCCACTTCCGCAGAATAGCCATCCTTAATAAGTCCGCCATCACGCATAGCAATGGGTGGATCATCAATAATAGCTGCTGAAATTAAATTGTATAAATCGGACAAATCATCTAATTCATTAAAATATTCTTTGAATAAATCAGACTGAAAGCTTCCAATAATTCTCTTGATATGAGGTAACATTTCCAAAGAATTCTTAAAAGCAATTAAGTCTCTTGGATTAGCTGAATGACAACTAATCTTAGTCATGATTCGCTCTAAATCATAGATAGGATTTAGATATTCTCTAAGCTCTTCCCTATCAATGGCATGATTATTAAGTTCCTCAATAGCATCCTGTCTTCTAATAATTTCTTCTTTATTAATAAGAGGCTGCTCAATTAAAAGTCGAAGGGATCTAGCACCCATTGCAGTCTTAGTCTTATCAAGTACCCAAAGAAGAGAACCCTTCTTTTGCTTCTCTCTCATGGTCTCAACCAATTCAAGGTTTCTTCTTGATGAAGAATCGATAAGCATATATTTTCCTGTAGTATAAGGAACTAGATTAGTAATATGTGAAAGCTCTGTCTTTTGAGTCTCTTTTAGGTAGACAAGAAGGGAGCCTGCAGCATTAATTCCAACAGTTAAGTCAGCAAGACCAAGACCTGTAAGGTCAGTCACATGAAAATGTTCCTCTATGGTTCTCTTTGCTGTATCATCATCAAAATACCAATTATCAAGAGTTGATACAGAAATATTTAACTTATCACAAACTGTATTAATATCAATTCCTGACATTAAGAAATAATCATTAATAATGATTTCTGATGGAGTAAATTTATTAATTTCATCAATTAAAGCAGAGCCTGTTGTTAGCTCTGTTACAAAGAATTCTCCTGTAGAATAATCTACTAAAGACACTCCTAATTTCTCACCAAGATAAAAAATACTCATAGTATAATTATTCTTAGTTTCATCAAGAGCACTAGATTCAATATTAGTACCAGGAGTTACAACCCTGATAACCTCTCGCTTAACAAGACCCTTTGCAGTTTTAGGATCTTCTACCTGTTCACCAATGGCCACCTTGTGACCATTAGCTACAAGTCTATTAATATAGCCTTCGGCAGCATGGAAAGGGATACCACACATAGGTGCCCTTTCCTCCTGTCCGCAATCTTTTCCTGTAAGAGTTAACTCAAGCTCTTTTGATACCTGAATGGCATCGTCAAAAAACATTTCATAGAAATCGCCTAATCGATAAAAGAGAATACAATCCTTATATTCTTCTTTAGTCTTTAGATATTGTTGCATCATCGGTGAATATTCAGCCATTTCTTCTCCTCCATTTTTTATTTGTGCTTAAACTAACTCGCCCATGTAATAAAAGCCCTTGCATTCCACAAGTTTAACATCCACAAGGGAACCAATTAAGGATGCATCTCCCTTAAAGTGAACTAAGATGTTATTAGTCATACGGCCTGTTACCATGCCCTCTTCGTGATCATCAAGTCCTTCAACAAGTACTCTTGCTGTCTGGCCTTCAAATCTCTTACTGTTCTTATGACAAACTTCATCTACTACTTCAAGTAAGCGGTTAAATCTATCCTTAACCACATCCTCTGGCACCTGGTCTTCAAACTTGGCAGCAGGTGTACCTGTTCTTTTTGAGTAAATAAATGTGTAAGCACTGTCGTAATTTGCCTTACGTACCACGTCAAGAGTTTCAAGGAAATCTTCTTCTGTCTCACCTGGGAAACCAACAATAATATCAGTTGTAAATGAAACATTAGGAAGCTTAGCTCTAATTCTATCAATTAATGATAAATACTCTTCCTTAGTGTAACGTCTGTTCATCTTCTTTAGAAGTCTTGTACTACCACTCTGCACTGGCATATGGAAGTGGTTACAAATCTTAGTAGATTTTGAACAGACCTCAATAACATCATCACCAAAATCAGATGGGTATGGTGTCATAAATCTAATTCTCTCTAAACCTTCAATCTTATCAATTTCAGCTAATAGGTTTGCAAATGTAACATCATCGCCAAGTCCCTTGCCGTAAGAGTTAACATTTTGTCCAAGAAGCATAACTTCCTTAACTCCATCTGCTACTAAGTGCTCGATTTCTCTTACGATTTCCTTAGGTTCACGACTCTTTTCTCTACCACGAACATAAGGCACGATACAATAAGTACAGAACTTATCACAACCATACATAATATTAACGCCAGACTTAAATGGGAACTTTCTCTCTACAGGTAAATTTTCTACAATTTCATTAGTATCCTGTCTAATGTCTACAACCTGCTTATTAGTTGTGATTCTCTCATAAATAAGCTGTGCTAACTCATAGATATTAAAAGTACCAAAGACAATATCTACAAATCTGTAAGACTTCTGAATCTTTTCAACTACCTCTGGCTCCTGCATCATACAACCGCAAAGAGCAATAAGCATATGAGGCTTCTTTCTCTTTAAGCCACGTAACTGACCTAATCTACCATAAACTCTTAAGTTGGCATTCTCTCTAACTGTACATGTATTATATAAAACAAAATCGGCCTTAGTTTCATCATCTGTTTCCACAAAGCCAATTTCCTTTAAAATTCCTAGTAATTTCTCTGAGTCTCTTGCATTCATCTGGCAACCAAATGTGTTAATGCAAGCGTAAAGTGGTCTGCCAAGTCTATTCTTTAAATCCATAATATACTCTTGGCACTTTCCAATATATTCTATCTGAACTGAAAGCTCTTCGCTGCTTTCAACTGCTTCCTTAATTTTCTGAACTGGTTTAATCTTATCTAATTCCTTTTTAATTTCCGTATTCATAAAAATATCCTTTACTTACAATTTATTATTTCTTTTTCAGTAATAACCTTGTCTACATCTATATCATATTCATTTGCTATTAATTCATCTACAAGCTGAAATTCAAAACTAAGGGCAACTTTTAAAAGCTTAGGATTAACTCTTGCATTAAATCTGTCATAAAATCCGCCGCCATAACCTAACCTATGTCCTTTTTTATCAAAAGAAAGACCCGGCATTATAATGCAAAAGCTATCATCAATACTAGCTTCATCAAGCTCTTCTAAATTTAGTTTTGGTTCTAAAATCTTCATGCACCCTGGCTCTAAATCTTCTAAGCTATTTATCTTAAAAAATCTCATAAGCCCCTGGCCTAAATCCATTACACGAGGCACATATACATTAACGCCTGCCTCAAGAAATTTTAGAATTAATTTTCTTGTATCAACTTCCACATTAGTACTTACATAGATAAGTACATTTTTTACAAAAGCCAATTCCTCTAATTTAAAGAGATTGTCCGCTATTCTATCGCTTAAACTAGCTAATTCTTTTTTTGAAAATGTGTTTCTTCTTTCTTTAATTAACTTCCTTAGCTCTGTCTTTTCCATGTTCTAGTTACCTATTCTTAGTCCAAATCCAAACTTAATTACCGTTTTTCTTAGCTTCTTCTAATTCTTTCTTGGCCTTTAATTTCATCTTCTCATCATGTCTTTCCTTGACATCAATAATGCTGCCATCAGGATTTTGAATCTTAATTGTCTCAAGAGAACCTCTTAAATTCTCGCGGAAAATCTTAACATATTCTTTTCTTAATTTATCCTGCTCTTCTTTTTCAGCAGTTGTTAAGCCTTCAGCCTTAGACTTTCTATAGAGTTCATTAATTCTATCAAGTCTTTCCTGCATATTCATAAAACTACTTCCTTTCTATCTTAAAAACTAAGGTGTAAAAATAAGCAAATTATTTCCTGTGGAAATACAGTACTTATAGTCTGCCTTTGTTGTAAAAACCTTAGTATGTATATCTGGGAATCGAACTACTTCAATGTAGTTTGAGCCCTCATTAAAAAATGGAATCTTGTGCTTCTTTCTAGATAAAACCAAAAGGTCATTCTCTACAAATTTCACATAGACATCTGCTCCAAACTTTGCCTCAATCTTTTGGTTATTTAGATTAAGCATAGTAGTTTGAGTCTTAGCTCTGCTTATCATATATGGTGTGTCGTTAATGATGTAGGTATAACTTAAGTCCGTGCTTTTATAAACGTCATTATTAAGACGTACCTGCTTTACATCATTTTCATAATCATAAAAAACAATCTTCTCAGAGTGATATTCAGCGGAGAATTTAGAATAAACCACCTTACCCTCAGTTATCTTAATGTATGGGAAAGTGGAATCCTTCTTTGCAACATCAAGTCTTTCCATGCTGACATTGGCCCCGTTAAGGGAATTCTCTGAAATAAACTGTCTAATATTAACAATTCCAATAATCTCAGTCTCTGGTGTTATCTGCTCGTTAGTTTCAAACTCGTCCACCACGTCTGCCTCATCCACTAAGGCATAAGAACTTATTAAAATGTCCTTCTTCTTATTGTCATTCTTAAATTGCTCAAAGGTCTTGCTTGCTCCAAGTTTAACCACGCAATTATTACCACTAATTGGAATAATTCTCTCAGCACCTAAAACTCCCACTAGGGAATTCTCAATAGGAATATCTCTGTCTTGATTTGTCTCATGAAGAATTATTCTCTTAAATTTATTAGTCTTTCTATCAATCTGCTCAATCAATAGATAATTTCCATCAATTGCAAAGATAAGAAGTCTATCCTCTATGTCTGATTTATTCATAGAAAATTTGTAACTTTTAGAAATCTCATCATTATCGAATTGATATTTATAAAGAATTACCCAAAAGCTTTCTGCAGTCTCTTCCTCAAGGGAAACAAAGTATATATAGTTTGGATCCTTACTTGCATAAGAAATCTCACCAAACAAATACTTCTTGATTCCTGAACCAATTTCAAAACGTTCATTAGTTGACGCATTAAGTAAAAACATCTTCTTTGACCTAAATCGATTGCTAAAAATCGACTCGTCATTCTGAGTTTGAAGTAATAATTCGCCAGCTAGGGGTATATATTTACTTTCTTCGGCATTCTTAATAAGCTGAATATCCATATATCCTCCGAAATTAATCGATTAGTGAATTAAGGTTGAAATTCTCAATCTTATTGCTCTTAAAGATTGTACCAACACTTTCACCCTTTAAAACTCTATTAATATTTTCAATGTCATTACCATTAGTAATAACCATATCTGCACCTGAATAAGTAGCAATCTTAGCAGCCACAAGCTTAGCTGCCATGCCCCCTGTACCGACACTACTCTTTGAGCTGTCCTTACCCATATCAAGGGTCGTATCATCTAGTGTATCTACGCACTCAATAAATTTAGCATCTGGATTAGAATTAGGATCATCTGTATATAATCCGTCAATATCTGATAAAAGAATTAGCAAATCAGCCCCAATAATAGCTGAAACAATTGCTGATAATCTATCATTATCTCCAAATGTATTAAGCTGTTCAATCTCATATGTTGAAATTGTATCATTCTCATTAACTATAGGAATTGCATGTAGTTTTAATAATTCGTCAAATGTATTTCTAGCATTCAATCTATTAGTCTTATTAAGGACTGTGTTCTTTGTCATTAAAACCTGTGCTGCTAAAGAATTATATTCAGCAAAAATCTTCTGATAAACCATCATAAGCTTTGCCTGTCCAATGGCTGCACAAGCCTGCTTAACTGGTAACTCCGACGGCTTACAATCAAGACCAATGGCATTTCTTCCTACTGCAATAGCACCAGAAGACACTAAAACCACGTCTCTACCTGAATTCTTAATATCCACCAAAGTTCTTACCAACTTCTCAATCTTTAATAGGTTTAATCTGTCTGTGTTCTCATGCATAAGTGATGAGGAACCTATCTTAATAACTATTCTTTTTTTGCCTTTAATTGCTTCTCGTAAATTCTCCATATAGTCACCTTTAGCCCTAAAAAATCCTTGCAAAACCTAAAGTTTCACAAGGATTAATTTTACTATATTTCCTAAAAAAAGTCTAGTTTATAAAGCCCTTGGCAATTGCCTCGCAAGCCTTCATTCCATCTACTGCCGCACTAGTTATACCGCCTGCATAACCAGCACCCTCACCACATGGTATTAGACCCTTAATATTTATTGAATAATAATCATCATTTCTTAAAATCTTAACAGGGGATGAAGTTCTTGATTCCACGCCTAATAGTAGTGTTTCCTCGTTATCATAGCCCTTAATAAACTTATCAAAACCATGAATTCCTTCAGTTAATGAACTTGTTATAAATTCTGGTAAAACTTCTCTTAAATTTGAAAGCTTATAATCCCCCTTAGTATTAGGCATTACCTTACCAAGACTAGTTGACTTGACCCCCTTATCAAAATCTCCAAAGGTCTGTACAGGAATCTTACCTTCACCTTCTCTATAAGCAGCAGCCTCAAGTTTTCTCTGGAATTTCATACCATCAAGTACATTTTCACCAAAATCCTTAGGAGTGACGGTTACAATAATTGCAGAGTTTGCATTCTCACCTGCACGGCTTGAATAGCTCATTCCGTTAACGGCAAGCTCTCCCTCCTCACTTGATGCATTAACCACATAGCCGCCTGGGCACATACAGAAGGAATAAACTCCTCTCTCCTCGCCGCTAGCATGAGTCTTATAAGTCACCTTATAATCTGCAGTTGGAAGCTTATAATTTGGATTATCAAGGGCAGCCCCGTAAGCATTTCTATTAATAAGTTCCTGCTTGTGCTCTACTCTAACGCCCACAGCAAAAGGCTTTGCAGTCATCATAATGCCTAGCTTATCAAGCATTTCAAAGGTATCTCTTGCGCTATGTCCAATAGCTAGGATTACCTTTCTAGCTGTTTTTGTAAAAATTTTACCTGTAGTTAAATCCTTAATCTCTAGGGAGTCTATCTCCTTTTCCCCACTTGGATTAGCCTTTAAATTAATAGCCTCAAGCTTTGATGCAAAATGTATCTCTCCGCCATTAGCCTTAATCTCTTCTCTAATACTTACAATGACCTTTGCTAGGACATCTGTTCCAATATGTGGCTTATTAACATAAAGGATCTCTGGATTTGCCCCGTGTTCTACAAAGGTATTAAGAACATAACTAATCCTTCCGGTACTCTCATGAATACTTGAATTTAATTTACCATCTGAAAATGTACCAGCCCCGCCTTCGCCAAACTGTACATTACAGTTTAAATCAAGCTTTTCACCTGACCAAAAGCCATTAACCTTTTCCTGTCTTTTTGAGATTTCAAGACCTCTCTCATAGACAATAGGTCTAAGGCCCATTCTAGATAAATTAAGGGCTGCAAAAATTCCTGCAGGACCAAAACCTATAATAACAGGTCTTTCCTCTTCACTAATTTCACGTCCCTTAGTGCTTGTATCTAACTGATAAATTATTTTTTTAGATAGAGTCACATTCTTATCTCTAGTTCTTTTTAATATATCCTTAAAGCTCTTTCCCTTAACACTTAAGACATTGACGCTATAAAGATAGATAATCTCTGGCTTATGTCTTGAGTCAATAGAACGCTTTAAAATCTCATATTTAATATCTTCCTTGCCTAAATTAAGGGCCTTTCTAATCTTTTTTTCAATTAAATCAAGGCCGTCATTTGGCTTACATTTAATATTAGATATTCTAATTACTTCCTGTTCCACTATATTCTCCTATTATCTTTTTAGATAGCTTGTGAGCCGATGAAAAAGCCCACTGTAAATTGTAGCCACCGCACATGCCATCTACATCTACAATCTCACCACAAAAATATAGGCCTGGATATTTCTTTGACTCTAAGTCGTTTGTTAACTCGCTAAATAAAACTCCACCCTGTAAAACTTGAGCGAAGTTCTCTCCCTTTGAATCTATAATTTCAAGACTGGTATTTTTAAGGGCCTTGCAAATCTTATCAATATCCTTAGAAGTTAAATTACTAGCCTTTATATCTAGGTCCATATTAATATTCTTTAAAATAAATTCCATTAATTTATGATTAATAAAGCCATCAAAAAGTTCTCTTAAAAATTTAGTTTGTCCATTTTTTACAATAAGAGAAACATTTTCAAAAAGCTCCTCTTTAGTAAAATCCGGTGTAATATCAAGGCTTGCATACACCTTCCTTTTATCGTTCAAGGCAGCAGTCGCATATCTACTTATCTGAAATACAGGGATTCCTGAAATACCATAATCTGCATACTGAATCTCACCTGTATCAGAGGCGATTTCCTTACCATCCACAAGAATTGTAACCTTACCAAGGGCTCTTACTCCCTTAGCTAGCTTAATAAACTTATTGTCTGCCTTTAGTGCTACTAGGGCTGGTAGAAATTTTTTGTATTTAATGGACATGTCCTTTAGGAATTCTTCCTGATTAGACTTTCTTTTATTATCTATACTTGCATTAGTTCCTGTAGCAATTATAAGCTTCTTTGCCTTAATGGTAATTGGAAAGCTTGCCTCCTGCTTTTTAGAGGCTTCTTGCTTTTTAGAAGTATCCTGCTTTTTAGAATTTTCCTCCATCTTTTCAAGACAGTTTACAAGGAAATAATCTCCTTCCTTTTTAAAGGACTTAAAACTACAATTAAGGAACTGCTTAACTTTCTTACTTTCTATATCAAGTCTTAAGGCATTAACCACGCTAAGAGCTGTTTCAGATCTAGGATAGACATAGCCATCTCTAACTTTAGTTAAAACTCCAAGCTCCTTAAAGTAATTAATAACTTCCTTGTTATCAAACTCCTTAATTATGGCAAAGGCCTTATCTCTATCTTCATTTTGATAGTTTTCTTCATTAAGATTTAGATTTGTGAAATTACATTTTCCATTGCCAGTTTGTAAAAGCTTAGCACCAAGCTTATTGTTAGCCTCAACCACTGCACACTTAAGGCCTGTAGTTGATAAAAGGCTAGCCGCAAAAAGCCCTGAAGCTCCCGCTCCCACTATTAGGCAATCATATTCAAAAAAATCTTTCATAATCAATCCTTATATCTCTTAGTTTTACTTATTCTTCCTATACAATCTTATAGTTTAAAGGAAAATGCTAACAAATCCCCTAAGCTATATCTTTTAATCTCCTTATCCACTTCCACAAGGCAAATTGCATTCTCATTCATAAATTCAGACATTACCTGTCTACAAATGCCGCATGGATAAGCCGCACCCTTCTTTGAAACTACTGCAATCTTTACAAACTTTTTCTCGCCAGTAGATACGGCCTTAAAAATTGCTGTTCGCTCTGCGCAATTTGTAGCGCCATAAGATGCATTTTCAATATTAGCTCCTGTAAAAATCTTGCCATCTTCTGTTAAAAGAGCAGCTCCCACAGGGAACTTCGAGTATGGAGAATAAGAAAACTTCATTGCCTTCTTAGCCTCTTTAATTAAGGCCTCATCTTCCTTTGTGGCCTTAGTAATCATCTTTATATCCTTATCTCTTGTAATATCAAGACGAGCTAGGACATCTTCCTGCTTTCCTTCCATCTCCTTAGCCTCAGGCTCAGTCATGTGATCATAGCCAAATAAATGCATCATGCTATGGGCCACAAGAAAGGCAAGTTCTCTAAGGGGAGAATGACCATACTTGTCGGCCTGCTCATAAACCTTCTCAATTGAAACCACAATGTCCCCTAGCATAAGCTCGTCAGTTTCAGGATTAAAGTAGTCCTCGTGATTCTCCTCTAAAAACTTTTTTAAGCTCTTAAAGTCTCCCGGCTCCACGTAGTTAAGGCCTGGGAAAGAAAGTACATCTGTTGCTGAATCTACATCTCTATACTGCTTATTAATTTCATGAATTTCCTCATTATCTGTAATTGTTACATTAAGTTCTGCCTTATAAGGACATTTTACATAATCAATAGCCTCAATAATAACTGATCTAATAACGTCTTCGTAGTTAAAATCAAATTTCTTATCTGTATTATATTCAATGTAAATTCCCATAAATATACCTCTCAATTCTTCCTTAGGCTCTTGGCCTTTTATTTACCTTTTTATTTTTTAAAAGCTCTATTCTTTGGGGCTTTTTTCTTCTTTTCTAACTTCTCTTCATAGCTTTCATAAGCCTTTACAATCTTTTGAACAAGAGGATGTCTTACAACGTCCTTATTAGTTAATTTTGCAAATGCAATGCCATCCACTCTAGATAAGACCTTAATTGCCACTTCTAAACCAGACTGTGTATTAAAAGGTAAATCCTTCTGAGTCATATCACCCGTTACAACTACCTTACTTCCAAAACCAATTCTTGTAAGGAACATCTTCATCTGGGCTGGTGTTGTATTCTGTGCTTCATCAAGGATAATAAAGGCATTATCAAGAGTTCTACCTCTCATGTAGGCAAGAGGTGCAACCTCAATAAGACCCTTCTCCATATTAGCTGTAAAGCTCTCAGCTCCCATAATCTGATAAAGAGCATCATAAAGTGGTCTAAGATAAGGATCAACCTTACTTTGTAAGTCACCTGGCAAGAATCCAAGCTTTTCGCCCGCTTCAATTGCAGGTCTTGTTAAAATAATTCTATTAACCTCATTGTTCTTAAAAGCCGTAATGGCCATTGCCATAGCAAGATATGTCTTACCTGTACCTGCAGGACCAATACCAAAAGTAACCATGTTATCTCTAATCATATCAACATATTCCTTCTGGCCTAAAGTCTTTGGCTTAATTGGTCTACCTGCAATAGTTCTTGCAATGGTATCTGAATCTATCTCAAGCATCATATCTGATTGCTTATTCTCTAAAACTAAAGAAAGGGCATAATCAACATTCTGTCTAGTTATCTGATTGCCCCTATTATTAAGTGTAACTAAGTTATTAAGAACCTCAACAGCGCTTCTAACATTAGTTTCCTCACCTATTACTTTTACATTCTCATCTCTTGCGATAATATCAACGTGCAATGTTCTCTCAATCGCCTGTACATATTCATCAAACTGTCCAAATACATTAACCGCAGCACTAGCTGGGATATTAATCATCTTTTCTAATTCGCTCATCTACTACACTCCAAGATAAAATTGATAAAAAAGCTAGCATACAATGTATGCTAGCCTCATTATCTTTACAATTATAATTAGTTGTACTTACGTTTTCTAGCAGCTTCAGACTTCTTCTTACGTCTTACGCTTGGCTTTTCGTAATGTTCTCTCTTACGAATTTCCTGCTGAATGCCAGCCTTAGCACAGTTTCTCTTGAATCTGCGTAAAGCGCTATCTAATGATTCGTTTTCTTTAACGATTACGTTTGACATACTTCCCTGACCACCCTTCTGTTGCAAATTGTGCATCAATACATAATTATAAATATAGGGTATTCTAATCGCACAACTAAAATTATACCATATATTTTATTTTCGTCAACTAGTTTTGAACTAAAAGTTTAGACTAGTTTAACTGACCTTCTAATTCAGATGCTACCTTTGAAAGTAACTCATCAATACCAGCAGCATTCTTACCACCAGCCTGAGCCATGTTAGGACGACCACCGCCGCCACCTCCAACGATTGGAGCAAGACTCTTAATTAAGTTACCTGCATGAGCACCAGCCTTAACAGCATCATCTGTTGCCATAGCAATTAAGTTAACCTTACCATCATTATCAGATGCAAGTAATACAACACCTGACTTGATTTCTGTCTTTAACTTATCGCCTAAGTTTCTAAGTTCGTTCATATCAACGCCTGATAACTTAGTAGCGATTAACTTAAAACCCTTAACTTCAACTGCATCACTTGAAACATCACCAAGAGCGTTGTTTGCAAGTTCAGCCTTAAGCTTTTCATTCTCACTTGAAAGTGCCTTAACTTCATCATTTAATGAGTTAATCTTATTAATTAGCTGAGCAGGTTCAACCTTAGCTGCCTTAGCTGCATTGCTTAATTCTTCTTCAAGCTTAGCATAGTAGTTTAATACGCCCTTATCTGTAAGAGCCTCTAATCTTCTAACACCAGCTGCAACACCTGACTCACCAACGATCTTAAATAATCTAATATTAGCTGTATTAGCTACATGTGTACCACCACAGAATTCCTTAGAGAAATCGCCCATAGATACAACACGTACCTTCTCGCCATACTTTTCACCAAAGAGGGCCATAGCACCAGTCTTCTTAGCTTCATCAATTGTCATAACATCAGTTACAACAGGAACAGCCTTTGCAATCTGCTCATTAACTAATTCTTCAACCTTAGCTAATTCTTCCTTAGTTACGCTCTGGAAGTGAGTAAAGTCGAAACGAAGTCTTTCTGGATTTACAAATGAACCCTTCTGTTCTACGTGATCGCCTAAAACAGTTCTTAAAGCCTTCTGTAAAAGGTGAGTAGCTGAGTGGTTCTTACATGTGTCAGCTCTACCAGCTTCATCAACACAAAGTGTAACCTTATCACCCTGCTTAATCATACCCTTTGTCATTTCACCAACGTGACCAATCTTGCCACCCTTTAAGTGAATTGTAGTCTCAACTTTAAATTCGCCCTCAGGAGTTGTAATAATACCCTTATCACCTTCCTGGCCACCCATTGTGCCATAGAAAGCTGTCTTATCAACGATAATTGTACCCTTATCACCTTCTGTTAAAGCATCAACAATTTCTTCCTCTGTTGTTAAAACAAGGACTTCGCCTTCATTTGTTAACTTGTCATAGCCAACAAATTCAGAGCTAATTGCTGGATCAATATCATCATAAACTGTTGCGTCAGCACCCATGTAGTTAGTAGTCTTTCTAGCATTACGAGCCTTAACTCTCTGCTCTTCCATAGCTGCCTTAAAGCCTTCTTCATCAACAGTAAT
>NZ_JAEEVD010000034.1:0-28193 GCF_016290755.1 Lachnospira sp. | reverse complement strand
TGAACGCAGTGGCACTTTGTGCCACCTGTCAGAAGGGGCTTTAACCCCTTCTGACACTAGTAAGCTTTATACCCCCGCTTAAAGCTTACGCTTTTGAAGCGGGGGATTGCTTACACTGCGTTCAAAATTCACATTATCAAAAACTAAAAAAAGCACTAGACCCTAAGGCCTAGTGCATAAACACATATTTATTATTCAGCTGTTGTAGTTGTTAAAACGCTATTGTCAGCAAGGAAGTTTGTTACATTAGTATATAAGCACTGGTAACCAATTTCAGCATTCATTTCGTTACCGTATTCGCTTAAGATTGCATCATAGTTATCATAACCATAGTAAGATGCTAATTCCTCACCTGTTGTATTGATTTCATCAGCAGTAACTGTAATATCATTATCTGCTGCAATGATTGTTATAATCATCTTCTCAAGTAAGTAGCTCTTTGCATACTCATCTGCATATTCATTGAAAGCGTCTGTACTTTCAAAGCCATAAACAGTTGTAATATATGTCTCTAAATCTGTGATTCCATAGTATGAACCGTATGTATCAAATTCAGACTGAATATTATCATTTAATGTATCAAGTAACTGCTGTAATTCATCAGCTGGGTAATCATTTACCTCTAAGTTTTCTGTAATTAAAGCATATACAGCGCTGTACTTTGCACTAACAAGGTTAGATGCTGCTGTTTTCTCAAGATTAGCTCTAACTGCTGCTGTTAATTCCTCAACTGTTGTACATCCATCATAACCAAGTGTTGAAGCATTAGTTGCTACCCAGTCATCTGTTAATTCAGGAACTACGTCCTTCTCAATATAGTTAACAGTAACTGTAAAGATAACGCTCTTACCTGCTAAATCTGTTGATGAATAGTCAGATGGGAAAGTACAAGGAATATCATATGTCTGACCTACTGTTAAGCCAATAAGACCCTGATCTAAGTCATCAATAAATGCTCCTGAACCTACTGTATATGTATATGAAGTTGCTGTACCACCTGAAAATGCGACGCCATCTAAACTACCTGAATAATCAAGGTTGATTACATCGCCTTCCTTTGTCTCACCTTCATAAACGTTCTCAGTCTCTGTAAGCTGTTCAAGAAGTGTCTCTAACTGACTGTTAACATCATCATCTGAAACTGTATATGAGGATGTGTCAACATCGATTTCACGATTTAAATAATCCTCTGAATTAATAGTTACATAGTTCTTATAAATGTTAGCATTAGCAACGATTGTATCTGCATACTCCTCTGCTGTAATTTCAGAATTAACTGTAGATGTTGCTGTTGTTGTTGAACTATCTTTGCTAGAACAAGCTACTAAAGATGCTGCTAAAGTAGCTGCGAGCATAATGCCCATGAATCTTCTCTTCATAATTCCACCATTTCCTCTTTATTATTTAATTTATACCAGCAAGTTCTATCTTCTCTATTGTCATAGGAAAATCTTTCCTACGGCCCCAATTAAACATCCGTCTTTCCTTTGCTAGACCCCGTTTAATCAAACATGCGTGGACTTTTTTAGTTATACCATATTTCATAATTATTTAAAAGGTTATTCACATTTTTTTCAACGATTAAACTAATTTTTATAAAGCCCAATTCTTTTCTTAAATACTAGTTTTAACGCTTTTAAAATCTACAAACTAAAGGTATAATTAAGTTGATAAAAAATTAAGGAGAATGATATGATTCGTGTTCTTTTAGTGCTTATTTGGATTGTATTTTACTGCATTTTAAGCATAATCTTACTTCCAATAGGCTATATAATTTCTAAAATTAATCGTGGCGCTAGCCAGGTCTACGCAGCCACCCTAGTTAAGTTCGTCTTTAAAGTGATTTTATTCCTATCTGGCACCAAGACTGAAGTGGTTGGTCTTGAAAATATTCCTAAAGACGAGGCTGTACTTTTTGTAGGTAATCACAGAAGCTACTTCGATGTAGTAATAGGATATACATTGGTTCCATTAAAGACTGGTTTTGTTGCTAAAAAGGAAATGAATAGAATCCTTATTATTAGACAATGGATGAGATTACTTAGATGTCCATTCCTTGATAGAGATAATATTAAGGAAGGGTTAAAGACCATTTTAAGAGGTATCGACTATATTAAAGACGGAACTTCTATTGTTATCTTCCCAGAAGGTACAAGAAACAGCGGTGATGGATTGATGGAATTCCACACAGGTTCCTTTAAATTAGCTGAAAAGTCTGGCTGTAAGATTATTCCTATGGTTCAGAATAATACAGATCAGATCTTTGAAGCCCACTTCCCATTTATTAAAAGGACTCACACAAGAATTGAATTCTTAGAGCCTATAGATATGACTAGCATGAGTCGTGATGAGAAGAAGGAAATTCCAAGTAAGGTCTATAATATTATTCTTGAAAATTATAACAAGCATCAGGAAGAATTTAAGTAATAAAACTTTATAATAAGACTTTACAAAAACAAAAAAGAAATATAAAAAAGAGCTTTGGTATTTGAGTTTTCTCAATTCCAAAGCTCTTATTATATTTGTAAGTCAAGACTCGCTCGCGAGTCTTGCGCGCCGGATTCGGGTCTGCTTCAAATGTAGCAAACACTCCGTGTTTGCTACTTAGCGTCAGCCTTATTTTGCGAAGCAAAATTCTAATGGCTGATGTTCCTACTGCAGACAAATTCCTATCCGAATCCGTGCGCATCCTCGCGGAGCGTTTAACTCAGTCGGAGCTTGTACTCCGACTGAGTTAAATTACTTCTTCTTGTTCTTCTTAGCAGTAGCCTTATTGTTCTTCTCTACTGTTTCGTTAGCCTTATCAGCTACCTTCTTCCAGAAGCCCTTCTTTTTCTTCTCAGTTACAGCAATCTTACCACCACGAACTGACTTAATACCTACGATGTAGATACCACTTACTTCTGCCTTAACTTCTGCCTTTACAGGAATCTGTTCAAAGACTCTTGGATCAGCTAAAAGTGTCATAACCTGTGGGCCAACCTTTGCCTTAACGATAGGCATCTTACGACCTCTAAGATACTTAGGTGTCTGATCTAAAACGATCTTAGGCAATCCAGCATCTTTCATCTTCATGGTCTTCTTATCAATAACTAACATAGAAACCACCTGCTTAGCAGCATCAATCTGCTCCTGATTAGCAGCCTGCTTCTTCTGTAATTTCATTCCAACAATAACAAGCACAATAAGTGCAACTACAACAACGGCTAAAACAGCCAATAAAACTATGAGCCAAACTGGCATGGTGTACTTCCTCCTACATTATAAAACTGCATCAAATCTGACGCCTAAAATATTATAGCATGACTATTAGGCATTGAAAAGCATCGAAATTTATTATTATTTTGCTAGTCAAGACTCGCTCGCGAGTCTTGCGCGCCGGATTCGGGTCTGCTTCAGCAGACAAATTCCTATCCGAATCCGTGCGCATCCTCGCGGAGCGTTTAACTCAGTCGGAGCTTGTTCTCCGACTGAGTTAAATTTCCTCTTCTAGTTTGCTAGTTATACATATTTCCACATTACACTCAGATATTGTATTGTAATTAACATCTAGTGAATAATTTAATTTGATTGCAATTCTATTCTCTTCTCTTTTTATTCTTAAATTTTTAGTATAAATACCAATTAACAAACTACCAAAAGGTGTTTCATAAGCGGTTGTATTCTTCTTTCCAGCCTGAAAAATCATATGTGTTGAGTAATAGCCCTTTTTAATAAGTTCTACAACCTGAGAACCGTCCTCATTACATGCAATTTTAATGGTATTCTTAATTACATTTGAATCCTCATCAAGCTCATCAAACTTGATATATTCGCTTCCATTAAGCACTCCATAATGGCCAAGATGAATCACCTCAAGTTCGTCATCGTTATCCTTCTTAGTTTCCTCATCTCTTACTTCATTATCATTTAGATTAGGAATCTCAACAAGTTCTGCATCTTTAATAAGCATTGGGTCACTTAATCCTTCATCTATATCTATAGAAAAAGGGTCATCATACATTCCCTTGATTTTAACAAATACTTTTTCTTTATTCTTCATATTCCCTACTATAATTATCTATTAAGTAATCTAATAATTCCCTTCTCCTGATTATTAATATGCTGTCTAATTACTGTCTTAGCTTCATCAACATTACGGATTGAGAACTGTCTAATAATATCATTATGCTCAGAAATAAGGATTGAATGTGTTCTTGCGTCCTTAACATATTCTAGTCTGTAGCGATACATTTGCTCAGATAAGTTATTAATAATCTGAATTAATCTAGCATTCTCTGTCATTGCATAAATAATATCATGGAAAGCTACATCGGCATCAACAATAGCAACTACGTCCTTTGAAACGATTGCTGATTCAAATACCTTATTGGCAGCCTTTAATTCATTTAATCTATCAGCTGTTACATTTCTACAAGCTAGAGTTGCAGCTAATTCCTCAAGAGCTGATCTTACCTCAAGTACGTCCTTCATATCCTTTTCAGTAATATGAGCGACTTCAGCGCCCTTTCTTGGAATCATAATTACAAGGCCTTCAAGCTCAAGCTTTCTAATAGCCTCACGAATAGGAGTTCTTGAAACTCCAAGCTTCTGAGCTAATTGAATTTCCATAAGTCTTTCGCCTGGTTCCATCTCGCCCTTTAAAATAGCCTGTCTTAATGTATTAAATACAACATCTCTAAGTGGTAAATACTCACTTACATCCATCTTTAACTCGCCTTTCATTTTTTACCTCCATTTACTAAATTGAATACGTCTGTAATGTAGACCTGTCTTGCATCCTGCTTTTGTCTTAAAATTTCCTGACAAGCCTTAGCTCTTTCCTCATCCTCAAAAAGTCCAAATACTGTCGGTCCGCTACCACTCATCATGGCATTTAGAGCCCCGCATTCTAACATATCATTTTTAATTGTATCAATAACCGGATACATAGGAATTGTTACTTGTTCAAGCACATTTCCCATCTTTGAAGCAACCTCATAGAGGTCTCCTACCTCAAGTCCAGATATAATCCCATCAATATCAGGGTGCTTAATTTCCACTTCATCAGAATCAAGCTTTTCATAAACAAGCTTTGTAGATACTGAAATAGGTGGCTTAGCAATAACAATATGGCAATCTGGCATTGGTCTAAGAGTAGTTAATTCCTCACCAATTCCTTCTGCTAGGGCTGTTCCTCTAAGTAAACAATAAGGAACATCTGCACCAAGCTTTACGCCTAATTCCATAAGCTGTCTTAAATTAAGACCCAGGTAAAATAACTTATTAATTGCAAATAAAGTAGAAGCCGCATCTGTACTTCCACCCGCCATACCAGCCGATACTGGAATAAATTTTCTTAAGTCAACTTCAATTCCGCCTTTAAAGCCGTAAGTTTCCTTCATTAATATAAATGCTTTATATATAAGGTTATTCTCATTAACCGGTAAAAATCCTAGATTAGTATGTATCTTTACTTCATCTTCTTCAATCTTTGTTACAACAAGTCTGTCATAGATACCCACTGTCTGCATAATCATTCTTACATCATGGTATCCGTTTTCTCTTCTTCCAACGACATCAAGGCCAAGATTAATCTTAGCTCTAGCCTTTAGCCTAACACTTTCCATAGTTACTCCTAATTAAAAAACTCATTATTTGCTTAAAATTTCCCCGTAAAAAGCAAATAGACGTATCGTGTATACATGATACACTCCACGTCTATTATATTAAATCACTTTTTTATTTGCAAGGTTTTTGTATTTATTTTAGAACAATTTAATTAATTACTATCTAGTATCTATAACAGTAAAGCGGACATTCGGAATCCGCTTCGCTACTTCTTCATGAACGCAGTGGCACTTTATGCCTAGTAAGCTTTATACCCCCGCTTAAAGCTTACGCTTTTGAAGCGGGGGATTGCTTACACTGCGTTCAAACTACCTTTTTATCTTTATTACTTCTCTCTTCCAAAGGCCTGTCCAGTAGAGAATATATAGGATTACAGCGGATGTTGCATTAGATACAACAACTGCGTACCATACAGATTCTACGCCCATGTGAAGAATACTTGAGCAAACCCATAGAGTTAAAAATCTAAAAATCCAAATTCTTGATGCATCAACAAGCATTGTAACTAAGGTATGGCCGCTACCATTAAAGAGGCCCTGAGTTACATTGTAAAATGCATTAGTAAAACACCAAGCTGCCATTATAGATAGGAAGTCCGTTGCAAGAGGCACAACCTCCATATCACTAGTAAATATCTTTACAAGGAAAGTGGCAATAGGTCTTCTAGATAAAAGCATACCAAATATGAAAAGGAAAACCGCACCAATTCTTAAGGTAATGTGATAAGCCTTATCCGCTCTCTCCTTATTACCTGCACCGATATTTTGACCAACGATTGTAGAAATAGCTGAACCAAGACCGTTTGCCGGCATTGTAATAAGAGAGTTAATCTTATTGCCGATACCGTAAGCCGCAGTGGCCATAGTACCGTAAACAGCTACATTTTTAGTCATAAGCATAAAGCCAAACTGCATTGTACTACCACCGATAGAGGTTGGAAGTCCAATTTTGAAAATGTTAGACACCTTGTTAATGTCTAGCTTAAAGCCTCTAAAGTTAATTCGTATTAACTGAGTCTTTCTTGAAAGGATAAATATTGCAACGATTGCACATGGCACCTTTGCAAGTAATGTCGCAAGGGCTGCTCCCATAATTCCCCATCCAAAAACCATAAGGAATAAAGGATCAAGAACTAAGTTTACTGCAACACCTAAAGTGTTAAGTAACATAGGTTTTATGGTATCTCCCTGAGACTGCTTAACCGAGGTAAACAAATTAATAGTAAATAGGAATGGTAAATCCAAAACTACTATTCTAATGTAAGTTAAACCAAATCTATAAATATCGCCACTTGCACCAAGCCAAGCCACAAGGCCTGGAGATATAAGATAGCAAAATACTGCTAACACAAGAGAAAAGCCCCAAGCTGTAAGACAAATGTGATTAGCCATGGAGTTGGCCTCCTCATCCTTTCTTGCACCTAAATATTGGGCTATTAAAATCGCACCTGCTGTAGTAAAACCATTTCCAAAATTAATCAATATATTCTGAAAAGGCGATACTAAAGTGATTGCTGCTTGGCTATCTGTACCAATCTTTCCAAGCCAGTAAGTGTCTGTCAGATTATACATACTCTGAATAAAGCTGTTAATCATAACAGGAATTGCAAGGGTTAAAATCGCCTTGACCAAATTTCCGCTAAGGATTTCATTCCTTTTAGACGCGCTTAGTTTCTTTGCCATAACTTCTCCTAATATTTTTCAATATGTTATCTATAAATGTTTCTTGACAATTATCAAATTATAAACAATAATTATATTAGCATAAAAATATGTATTTTCTACAAATTTATACCTTGATATAAGAGAAAATACAGAAATTTTGTTAACCAATACAAAACCGGTAAATATTTTTTACTTTTAATATATGTTAAGGAGTTATATAATTATGTTAAAGAATGTTCCGAAAGAATTCAATATACAACGTATAAAAAGAGAGGCTTCTTTTAAACCAAGTAGCACCCACTCTCATCCCTTCCATGAAATTTTTTATTTGGTAAGCGGACAATGTAAGGTTTTTATTGATCACAACATCTATACCTTCAACAAGGGCGATATTGCCATTGTACCTGCAGGCACTCTTCACAAGACTGACTACACAGGTAAAGGTGTTCATGAACGTATCGTAATAAGTTTTACAGAAGAACAGGTGCACTGGCTAAACAATTATGCTGGAGACGGCGTGGTTGAAGAATTTTTATCGGCTAATGATGTATTTTCAATACCAGATAGAAGAAGGGATTATGCAGAGACTCTAATGAACAAGCTTTTATTTGAGAAGAACAATCCCGACATCTTATCCCCGGCATTTATAAGTACATCCCTATCCGAGTTACTTCTTTTTATAATTCGATGCAAGAAATTTGAGGATAACGTTGTAAAAGAGATCGACACGAACAACCAGATTATGCAAGAAATCGCAACTTACATATACAATCACTACAATGAGCCACTTATGCTTGATGACATTGCTCACCAGTTTAACCTAAGTCGCTCATACCTGTCTAAGAAATTCAAAGCATCCACTGGTTTTGGTTTTAAGGAGTACATGATTAATATTAGAATTAAAAAAGCCTGTGAGCTTTTACTTGGTACCAACAAAACCATTACAGAGATTGCCTTTGAATGCGGTTTTAACGACAGCAATTACTTTGGAGATGCCTTTAGACGAATTAAGGGCGTGTCTCCTCACAAGTATAGAAAGAACGCAGAAACATTCTAATTTTTTTGAAAATGTATCGCTAAATTTACGGTCTTAAAAAAATTTTCAAAAAAAATGTAATTTAAGGGTTAAGTTTTCATATTAAGATGCCGATACTTGAGTTATAAGAAATCTTTTCTTAAACTAAATATCTTAATAGAATCTTTTTTTACCAAGGAGGGTAAAGCTTATGGAATTAAATGGAGTTAATTCAGCTATCTCTGTAGCAGCTACAGAGACCGTAGCATCAAAGTACTCTAGTAAGGCAAGCAAGTCTAATAGCTCATCCACTTCGGAGAAGGCTATTTTTTCTGATGTCGCAGCAACTTACGAGAGTTCAAGCAATTCAAGCAAAACAGCATCTACAACAAGACAAATAGCTAACCCGGAATTAGTGGAACAATTAAAAGCAGATCTTGAGGCACGTACCTCACAGATGCAGTCACTTGTTACACAGATGTTCCAGAAACAAGGAATTGCCATTGGTTCAGCCGATGACATGTGGAAACAATTAGCTAGTGGAAATTTCACTGTAGATGAAGCAACAAGAAAACAAGCAGAAGAAGACATTTCTGAAGACGGTTATTGGGGTGTTAAACAGACATCTGAGAGAATCTTCTCCTTCGCAAAAGCCTTAGCTGGGGATGATGTGGAGACTATGAAGAAGATGCAGGCTGCCGTTGAGAAGGGTTTCAAAGCCGCAACTAAAGCTTGGGGCAAGGAACTTCCTGATATTTCAAATCAGACCCTCGACGCAGTTAATACAATGTTTGAAGACTTCTACAATAGCAAGAGCGAAAGCACTAACGCTTAAGAAACGTTTCTTCTTTGACTTAGAATTTTTTCATATCTGATGAAATCATTAGTAGGGGTACCAATGATCATAAAAAGCAAGGGGGCTTGCTTTCTCATCAGAAATTATGATATTAACCTTGATTAGAAAATTTCAATTTTAATTTAATGTTTTTTACTTTTTTAAAAATTTGGGTATGTTTTTAAAAACCAAGGCTACAGCCTTTAAATAAAAGAAGCAGAGAGTTTAACTCTCTGCTTCTTTATTATATTAGCTAATTTCTAGCTTTATTCATTATTTAATGCTAATTCTAGATTGCATAACCTCTAGCCTTAATTACATCAATAACCTTATCTACAAGCTTTTCGCATAAATCAAGTGAGTTTGCCTCAACCATTACACGTACAAGTGGCTCTGTACCACTTTCACGAACTAAGATTCTACCATCTTCACCAAGCATCTTAGCTACTTCTTCAACTGCTGCCTTAACTTCCTTATCGTTTTGAGCTTCAGTCTTATTAGTAACCTTAATATTCTTTAATACCTGTGGATAAACTGCAAATGGTGCAGCAAGTTCAGATAATGTCTTGTTCTTTGCAATCATAACTTCCATCATCTTTAAGGCTGTAATAATACCATCACCTGTTGTAGCATACTTAGAGAAGATAATGTGGCCAGACTGTTCACCACCAAGTCTGTATCCGTTCTGAAGCATATTTTCATAAACATACTTATCACCTACAGCAGTCTTCTCATATTCAATGCCTACTGCATCAAAGGCCTTGTAAAGACCAAAGTTTGACATTACAGTTGTAACAACCTTGTTGCCTTCAAGAGCACCCTGCTCCTTCATGTAGCAACCATAGATGTAGAGGATGTGATCACCGGAAATGATTTCACCATTTTCATCTACACATAAGCATCTATCAGCATCACCATCAAAGGCAAAACCAGCATCAAGATGTTCTCTTCTTACTAATTCCTGTAAGCCTTCAATATGAGTTGAACCGCAATTTGTATTAATATTAGTACCGTCTGGGTTAGCATTTATAACATAAGTCTTAGCTCCAAGTGCGTCAAATACTGCCTTTGCAAGAGTCCAAGCACTACCATTAGCTGCATCAAGACCGATTCTCTTGTCCTTGAAAGAATGAATAGCAAGGCTCATAAGGTAACCCATGTATCTGTTACGTCCAGCTACATAATCCACTGTACGTCCGATATTCTCCTTAGTTGCATAAGGGATTTCACCTAAGTCTCCATCAAGATACTTCTCAATCTCGCCAATAACGTCTTCACGCATCTTCTCGCCTCTGTCGTTAATAAGCTTGATTCCGTTATCGTAAAATGGATTGTGACTTGCACTAATCATAATACCGCAATCAAAGTCCTCTGTTCTTGCAACATAAGATACAGAAGGTGTTGTTGTAACATGAAGTAAATATACATCTGCGCCAGAAGCTGTTAAACCAGCAACTAATGCGTATTCAAACATGTAACTACTACGTCTTGTATCCTTTCCAATAACTACCTTTGACTTACCGTCTTCATGATTCTTACCATAGAACCATCCTAAAAATCTACCTACCTTAAAGGCATGGTCAACTGTTAATGTAACATTTGCCTCACCTCTAAAGCCATCAGTACCAAAATACTTTCCCATTTGTTAGTTCCTCCTAAATAATACCACTACTGTCGTAGTGTTTTAACACTACGATCTAGCATCATCCCTTTGCCGCAGGCAAATCTAATGGATGATGTTCCCACTGTTGTAACAATTCCTTTAGGAATTGCTATATAGGCTCGAGCCTATCCTTCATACCCATTAGGGTTATTTGACTGCCATCTCCAAGAGTCAGCACACATCTGCTTTAAATCTCTCTTTGCTTCCCAGCCAAGTTCCTTCTTTGCAAGGCTTGCATCACAATAACATGTTGCAATATCTCCTGCTCTTCTTTCCTTAATAACATAAGGAATCTTAACGCCAGTTGCTTCCTCGAAGTTCTTAACGATATCAAGAACTGAGTAGCCATTTCCTGTACCTAAGTTATATATTTTAACACCTGGATTTTCTGCAATTTTCTTAATAGCTGCCACGTGACCAAGAGCTAAATCAACTACATGAATGTAATCTCTTACACCAGTTCCATCTGGAGTATCATAGTCATTACCAAATACACCAAGCTGCTGTAACTTACCAACTGCAACCTGAGTGATGTATGGCATGAGGTTATTTGGAATTCCGTTAGGATTCTCACCCATTCTGCCACTCTCATGTGCACCAATTGGATTAAAGTATCTAAGTAGAATAACATTCCACTCAGGATCCGCCTTCTGAATATCCATAAGAATCTCTTCAAGCATCCACTTTGTCATACCATAAGGGTTAGTTGGCTTACCCTTTGGGCATTCCTCTGTAATAGGAATAAAGGCAGGGTCTCCGTAAACTGTTGCTGATGATGAGAAAATGATATTCTTAACACCATGATTTCTCATAACGTCGAAAAGTACTAAAGAACCTGAAATATTATTGTGATAGTATTCAAGTGGCTTAGCTACTGATTCACCAACCGCCTTAAGACCAGCAAAATGAATTACACTATCAATATCTTCTTTATCAAAAATATTATTAAGAGCGTCTCTATCTAAGATATCATTCTCATAAAATGTAACCTTTTTATTTGAAAGTTCTTCTACTCTCTTTAAAGACTCTTTACTTGCATTAACTAAATTATCCACTACTACTACTTCATATCCAGCATTAAGTAACTCTAACACTGTATGACTGCCAATAAATCCTGCTCCGCCTGTTACTAAAATTGCCATATCAAATATCCTCCAAAAAAGAAAAAATAACGTGGGCGCATGTTGCGCACCCACGTTTAATAATACCATATATTTTAGTTTAAGGCACTAATTATTCGCCCTGCATCATACGTTCAGTTGTCCATGTCTCAACTGTATACTTATTAGCCTTGTTGTATCTCTTACGAAGATTAACTAACTGCTTAAGGTATTCCATAGTAACCTTACCTGAAAGCTTTGATTCACCTTCAGTTCTCTGCTGGAACTTATAAGGGATCTCAGTAACCTTTGCGTAAGTACCCATAGCAAGTACCTCAACCATAATCTTCCAACCAATTGGCTGTAAGTCAGCGTTCTCAATTACTTCTCTTCTAAACATGAATAAACCTGAAGTAGGATCTGTAATCTTTCTTAAGCATGGTAACATGATCTGACCGATCTTTCTTGCTGTACCTGATACAAACTTACGGTACCAGTTAAGACCACCGTCATCACCACCAGGAATAAGTCTTGATGGAATACAGAAGTCTGCGCCAGCTTCCATTGCTTTATACATATATTTTAAAACGATTGGAGGATGCTGTAAATCAGCGTCCATACACGCCATATAATCACCCTTTGCTAATCTGAATCCCTTTAAAACAGCTGTAGCAAGTCCTGATTCGTTAGTTCTATGTTCCATACGAATCTGTGGGAAGTCCTTAGCAACTTCCATAATAATCTCTGGTGTGTTGTCCTTACTGTCATCTACAAAAAGAATCTCATAATCAATTCCCTTAAGAGCATCATCAATCTGAGTTACAAGATTTCTAATGTTCTTACCTTCATTAAATGTTGGAATAACAACTGATAACATTGTTTGCCTCCTAAAAATCTAATCTAAATTTTAATCTAATAGTAATCACTTGTTTAAAAATGCCCTATATAAGGCAAAAACTCTCACAAACTGACAGTTTTTTCACAAGCTTGTTAATTATAATACCTAAATATGAATATTACAAGTAAAATTATAGCCTTCATAAAAAGTTCACTAAAGGCAATACTTACATAAACCAATAAAATTCCTGATACCAATAAAAAATCATAAAGCTTTCTATAACAATTAAAGCCGTTGTGATAAGCACTCTTAAGATTTTTGGCATTCTAGCTAAAAGGTCATAAACTCCAATATAAGTTACCCAAACTCCAATAATAAATCTAGGTGTACTCATAACATGACTAGTTAGTGGAATAAGTAGAGCTATAATTCCAAAAATCGCCATAGAGATATATTTTCTATAAATCATATATCCATAAAGGGCGAAAGCTACAATACAAAACCAACCCATGTAGGTGTATCTTAGCTCTAGCTGGCCTGTGCAGGCCTTCCATAAAACCCCAATAATTGGGAAGTAGTTGTCATCTCTCCATGCAATCTGCACATGCATGAAAGCCCAAGGGTCACCGCAAAAGATTCTTAAGAAGAACATATATGCAAATGTACCTAGAGGGGCAATCATCACTGAGAATATATCAACGGGTCTCTTTAATTCATAAAGAATGAAATCCCATAAACATCTACAAAACTTTTTAAAGTCCTTAATGTGAGGAATTTTTCTATCCTCAAGTCTTATCCAATCAAAGAACATTTCTATAATAATTGGGAAAACAAGTATGCAACCAACTATTCTAGTAGCTGAGGTAAGCATGGCAAAAAAGCCCGCTGCCAAGTAGTTCTTCTTTATAATATTGTAAAAACTTAAAGCGATAGTCATTATAAAAAGACTCTCTGTATAAGTTGAACCTGCATAAAAAGCATAAGGACTAGCAAAAAGTAAGATTGAAATAAGTATCCAAGAATATTCAACTTTTCCTTCCTTACTCTCACTGCCTCTTAGTTTGACCTTCTTGCCATCTCCGTAGTTAAGACCTAAATCCGTAACAATCTTTGCGGAATAGAAAGCAGCAATTATTATGCAAATGTTAGACACAATCATACCTGTTACATAAGCCGAAAGATAATTAAAACTTAGGGCTCTTACAAACATGCAGATCAAAGGATAAAGTGGGAAAAATGCCCAGTTAGCCTGAGGGTCCACATCTGTTGGATAAGTGTATCCGTATTTCATAATATCTGCGTAATGCTCTGCATCCCACACATTTATGGACATGGCAAAATCCTTATGAGTATCACAAATCAAATTAGTGATTGGCACAAGGGCAATCATTATAAGTCTTGAAAGCCCCCATACCATAAGAATTGTCATTAATATTCTAAAATTTACGTTTTCCTTTAGGAGCCTTCTAAATTTGTCTTTTATTTTGGACATAAATAGTACTCTCCTTTTCTATAAATTCATTAAGCCTTTAAAGATCTGAATTAGATTTGCAAATACACTAGTAACAATAGGAATTGCAAACATAAATATTGTCATGAGTACAAAGATTGCACCGTATACCCAAACCGCAATCCTTGAAAGAATCTTTTCGCAAACTCCAAAGAGAGCAACTCTTTTTAACTTACCCTTCTTTGTAAAATATCCATAAAGACTGCCAGCAACAATAATAATTAAAGCAATTATAGAAATTAAAAGACCTGGTGTTGTACCCTTTGCCTTAAATTCTAAAGTAATTGTATTATTGCCTTCTTCTAGGTTAACCCCAGTAAATAAGCCAAAGACATTGTCTACATCTACTGACTTGCCATTAATTGTTGCACTCCAGTTATCGCTATTATATATAACTGGCATAATAATATAGCAATCTGAAGAAACGCTACCATCTGAGTCATCAGATTCTGATTCTGTAGCGTAGTTATTATATGTAAGTGTTAAAGAGGAGTTATCATAACTTACCTCATATTCTGTATTGTTATTATAAGAATCGCAAAGCTCACCAAGCTTTCCTAAATCCACGCCACCAACTGTTGTAATAAGTCTTTCGTAATTATCAATATCCTTACACTCAACAACAATTTCCACATCTTCATCTGCAAATGTACCTAAGTAGAGAAGACCATTGTTGTAGTTATCAGGTGTTGATACATTTTCTAAATCACCAAGAGTTGAAGCATTGACAGCCTCACCGTTTACATAGACAGTTAAGTCCTCATAAAGCATTGATGAGTTAGCATCGTTATCATCATTATTAGTATCAAGACCGATATAAAGGGCCTGTGTACCATTGATGTAGTAAGAATAACTTGCAGAAAGAACTGTGTCAGTCTTTGAAATCTCTGCCTCATCCTCATAACGCTTTACAAGAGTAGCCTCGCTATCGTTTACCATTGCTGAATAGAAAATGTTATGTAAATCGATCCAGTCGCCATGAGCGCCTCTGTCCCAATTTGTTGCATCGCCATAATTTGCTAAGCCCTTATCTAAGATAGACTTATTAATAGTCATGGCAAAAGGAAGTGTGTAGTTACAAGAATATAACTTAAAGTCCCCTTCCTGTCTTTCAAGTGTATATAAATAATTATCTAAATCTAACTGATTAACTGCCTCAGTCACGTGGAATAAGGCATTTGTAAATACTGTTCCGCCAGAATCAAGTAACCATAAGAAGTACTTAGAGTAACCAAAGTTTCTACTGTAATCCTGTGTATTTTCAAGGAGAGCTGCTGTAAAGCTTGATGTTGCGCCTCTTCTTAAAATCAATGGATAGTTAGCATTAAGAGAAATATCAGGGTTTACAATTCTATCTGTTGCAGACTCTTCAATTTCAAGGTTATTAGCGGCCTCCACTGCTAACTGAACATAATCGCCATACTGGTAAGCTGCGTAGCTGTAGAACTTAGGTGGGCCAGTAAAGGCATAACCCCCTAAGAAAATCTCAACAATCATGAAAGAAATAACCCTTTTAAGGTTAAGCCCCTTCTTTGACTTAATTAGCATGAAAATGTAAATCAATAGGAAAATTACAAATACTGCATTTACAAATATAAAGCCAGCCATTTCTCCAAGGCTTCCTGCCTTGTTATAAAGAAGAGCGAAGCCAATGCAAACAAAGGCTATAAGGAAACAACTAATAATTCTTTCCTTATTAGAAAGCTTATCATCGTTAATAAGTGGCTTTCTAGATGCATTTTCATAAGAATCCTGCATGTGAATCTCAAGATACTTTGCTGTTAGGATAATCATTGTAAAGGCAATAATAAATCCATTTCTTAAGGTATAACCGTTATAAGAACCAAAGTGCCACATAAGGTTTACACCCTCTGAAACAACTGGAGCTAAAACTAAGATTAGCATTCCTAAGCTTTCCTTAAAGTTCTTTGAATTCTTCTTTTCTCTAATCATTGCTGCGATTACAAACACGAAGCAGAAAGAAAGTCCAAAAATCATAATAGAACGTTCAATAATACCAAGGGAAATGCTTGTAGCCACTGGCTTAACAATCCAACCTAAATACTGTGAAATTAAACTTTCACTGCTGCCACCACGCTGTGAAGTAGAAAGCTGCATAAATACAGGAATAAGCACGAAACAAGAAAGTGCAAGACCACCTGCTGTACCAAGACCAGTATTTAAAGTCTTCTTCTTCCAAGCCTTTCTATCTCCAGTAGCAAACATTCTGATTCCACCAACTAAAAGAATGTAAATAAGCGACATAGCACCAAGATAGTAATTAATAATAAACATAATTGCTACCATGATTGTATAGAATAACTTCTTGCCTGTGTAGAATAATCTATCGTAAGCCATCATAAGAAGTGGGAAAATTGCTACAATATCCATCCATGGTGTAAAGCATGAAGCGTAAACAATTACATATCCACCAAATGAATAAAGAACAGAAAGAGCAACCTTTGCCTTTCTATCTAAGTTCTTAAAGCTAACATAGAGATATCCATACATTGCCACAGAAGCAAAAGTTAATTTAACTAATGTAAGAATTGAGATAAACTCTAAAATATAATCTCTTGGGCAAAAATATAATAAGATATTAAATGGACTTAGCATTGAAAATGCTGAAATACTCATTGAAACATTAGTACCATAGCCTGTGTACCAATCAAACCAAATACTTGCCTTACCATGCATGAAATCCCATAAATGAGCATATAATGGGGCGACCTGCTGCATGTTGTCAAAGAAATCAATTCTGTTTTGACCAAGTGGCCAAATTCCCTTTAGTAAAAAGACTACTAAAAGAGTGATAAGTGTTATAAGGCCAGGAATACTAAACTCTTTGATTAATGACCCTAATCGATTTTTTTTCATAAATCTAACTCCTAGTTTTTATTTTTTATTGATTCGTTATGTTAACCTTCCATAAAAGGAAACTTGTATCTTCATCTGAGACAAATTTAAGTTCGTAAAGCTCATCCTTTACTATGTCTGCATCTACACTAAATTCAAACTCTCCAGGCTGATTAAATGTACCTATATAAGTCTCACCAAGATAAATATCTACCGAACAAGTTCCATCCGTTGATGGCTCTACATACTCACAACCTGTATAAGATGCTCTTCTTAAGCTTTCAGATGGAAAAGCACTAGCCACAGAAAGAAGTGTTAACTCTTCTCCATTAGTATTGGCTTCCTTTGCCATATTAATCACCTTAAGCACCCAGGATCTATGAGAGTTTCCCTCATCAGTAGCTGCAATTATTGCCGTTTCAATTGTTCCTGAAACTATTTTATCCGCCGACTTTCTCTGCTTAGATAAAACAGCGGCATCTTTCATAGTCAGGCCTGAATTAGCTCTTACAAAACCGTATTCGGTTAAGTAATCCTTAACTGTTATGCTGATTGTTACCTTATTCGTATCTTCATTAAAAATGTAGTAAAGAATCGATTCTTCGTCATTAGACCAAGTACCATCAAATCTTCCTGAAGTATGCCATCCATCACCTCTTCGTCTAGCTACGGGATGGCTTACGTATTTACCATCACTGTTACGATAAGTATTCTCAGTCAAATACTCCACTTGACCATAGTCATAACTTAGATTACCGTAACCCGGCCACTCAGTTATTTCGTGGCTAATGTAATACATTTCATACTCCACACCTACATCAGGTTTAAGCCCTAGATATAAAACAATGAGATAAAATAAAATTAAAACAGCACTCGCTCCGTACAATAGCCTTCTTAGGGGCTTTTTAAATCGTGTGTTGTTAGTCATATTTCATTCCTTTATAAAAATATTAATTACTTTCTGATTCTACAGCTGCGTTACTATCTGTATTTCCTGTTGTATCACTTGCGTTAGTATTAGTAGCAGTAGCAGTGTTATTATTTGTTGTCTCTGAATTACCTTTACCAGCTTCTTCTACTGATTCCTCACCTGAATTTTTTTCTTTAGAATCATCTGAATCCTGTTTATTTTGAGCTTCATCTGAACCCTGTTTGTCTTCATCTTTTGCAGCTTCAGTACCTTTAGTTGTGCTTTCTGTTGAGGCCTTTGTTGTAGTGTTAGTAGATTCTGTTGTTGTCTCAACTGTTGCCTTTGTTGTTGCTGCCTTTGTTTGACTAGCAGTTGTTGCCTCACTAGTCTCTGTTTCGCTTTCAGCCTCAGTAGTAGATTCAACCTGAACCTGATCTGATGCCACCTCATCCTTACCTAGTAATGGCACAAATACAAGAACGGCAACTACTGCTACCACCAAGCCAAATAAAGCCACAGTTACAATTCTTGCCTGACCTACAGAAAGATCTGGGAAAAGTCTAGCAAAGAAGCCCACAATAGGGCCTGCCTTTTTCTCCTCATTTTCTTCCCCATCAGTCTCACTCTTATCAACTTCAAAGTCATCATCAGCTTCAACTGATAATGTCTCTAACTCTAAATCTTCCTCTGAATCTTCAGTTATTGCTTCAACTTCAGGAATTGGAGCTGTTTCACCCCTTGTAACATTTTCCTTCAAATTAGTAACTGTAACTAAATCAGGATTTGTATTCTCATCAATAAATTCAAAGCCATCTAGCTCGTTAGTATCCTCACTAACTGCCTTTGCCTTAAATCCATCTAAGATTTCATAACCATAATGTCTTCTTATTTCATTAAGGAAACCTCTAACCTTATCTTCACTAAGATTAGTAAGCTTTGCAATCTCTGCTACACTTCGCATCTCATAACCGAAAAGCTCTAACATTGCCATAAGAACAGCCGGCAACTTTTTAAACTTTTTTCCACAACCCTTAAAGTCCTTCACGTTTCTAAAGGCTGTAACATTATTCTTGCAAACGTTATGTAATTCCTTATCTTCCTTTAAATTATCATAACTATAAGCACAATCCTTTAATTCGTAATCATTAGCTTCTTCTAATAAATCCTTGACTAAGAAACTAGAAACTAATGTTGCGATTTGTCGATAAATGTTCTTATTTAAATTAATCTGGGATAGATTATCATATACATAATCTAGGGCATCTTCTGTGTAATCCTTAGAATCATTCTTGTTTTTCATAACCGGATAAACTAAGGCATACACGTCATCATACATTTTCTTAAGAAATTCTTCTCTGCTGTTCTCGTTGTTTAACGCTCCTCTAACTAGTGACGAAAGCATAGTTTCGTTATTCATATGATTACTCCTCTTATTATTTCTTCTCATTACTTAACTTCACTTTGGTATGATAAAAATGTATACATACCCATATTCTGTATAATTATAACACTTAAATTAATAAAAGTCAGTATAGCTGTTTTTTTGTATAGTAAAATAAGGGAATCGAATGTTCCGATTCCCTTACTATCTGATTTTTTACTAGATTTCGATTACTGTTTTTTCCAAAGCAAGATCTGGCACAATTGTCATAAGGTATGTAACATCGTTGCTTTTTCAAATAATCACTCCCCGTCTTGTGGTAATTTCCCAGATTCCTTTGCCAACTTCTTTTCTTGGGATTTTACCCTTCGCTCCAATTTTTTAATATCTTCCGAAGGCGGTAATTCCTCTGGTTTTATACCTCTCGTTCCAAGCATTTCACGCACAGACAAATTATTCTGTACATGCTCGGTTGTAATTGCACCTTCCCCTTGTAAATCTTTTTCTTCAACATTGTAATTTGTCATTTCAGTTGCAAGATTCTTAGCCGCAATTGTCAGCGTTGGTAAAAAATCAGCTAAAGGTCTTTTATCACTAACTCCTAATTTTTTCTTCATATCCTGTGTGGATTTTCCACCAAATAAAGCTTGGTCACCTCTTGATCTAATGCGACCAAAACCAGCATCATCTACACCACGCTCATAGATATTTTGTGATAATCTTTTTTCTGATTCACGAAGTTTTCCTCTCGCCTCAGTCCTTTCAATATAAGCAATTCTTTCTTCAATCAACTCCTGCTTTCTTGTCTGAACCGCAAAATAACTTTGTGCAAAGGCAATCTCCTCTTTTCTAGGATCACCATTCTGAGCGATAAGATAGCATGCATATCTAGTAAGCATAATATCATCAACTTCTCTTTTTGCACCTTTCGGTAAATCTATCATTTTGCCGGCGCCGGCAAAATGATCAGACACCTCTATTTCTGCACTTTCACAAGATTCCTTCGCTCTTTCAATAACTTCCTTAAAACGTCTCCATGTCGCATACCCCAGACACTCCATCAATTCCCTGGCATACCAAAATTCAACGCTACCATCTTCCGTTGTATGTATAATATCATCAAAGGTCTTTTTCATTGTCATTATAGTTTTTTTATCCATTTATCAGATTCTCCTTTTCAAAGTACTTTAGGATATAAACATCCTTATTACATCATATGTTTTGCTAGCAACTAAAGTGGTCAAATTCGACCACTTTAATCTTCTTTCTTCTCTTGCCCCATCTGCTCCATCCGTACATAATACTCAAGCAGACGCAGAAAGTACTTAGGAACACGCTTCTTGCCATGCTCCCAGTCACTTACTGTCATATAGGGGATTTCAAAGTACTCGCAGAACTGATGCCTGTTCATACCGGTACTTTCCCTTAGTTCAATCAAAATATCTTTTGCATCTCTATCATCATTCAAAAAATAATCTGTCATATCTCTGCTCCTTTCACGCTATGCGTCAATAATATATTATCACGCATCGCGTGAATATTCAAGATTAAGTATATAATCCTGCTTATCTCCGGACATATTAAAACGCTCATATATCAGTACTACTTTCTGTACTGTTCCAAGCTCTATACTGTCTCCATATTTCTCAATAATTCTTGCTAAAAAAATCACAACAGCGATTAAAGATGGTAAGATGATAGAGGATACCAACGTTTTAGTCGGAGCAAGCTCCAAGCAGTACAGTTTACCCGACTATGCTCACTCTCCCAATAGTAAATACAAAAATATTTAAAGGAGTACGGATTATGATTAATGGTAATTTAGATCAATTTCTTGATACTGGATGGTTCTCTGAAGCAACACTTTACTACAATGGCTATATTTATTGGTTAGAGGCTCAAACAGATGATATTGAATCTGTTTTCTTCATTGATCGATGGAAAGCTCAGAATGAAGATAATAAATATTATCATTCTATATTAAACAATGATGGAACTCTTTCCTATGACCGAGTTTTGGAAATACATGGTAACAATTTAGATTTAATCAAAAAGAAGTTTCTTGAAGCTACTCCCTTCGAGGGAAAAACATTCTGGCAAGTCGAAAAAGAGATCGCCTGGCTAGACGAAAGCACTCCAATTTAGAACAAGTAAAGAGGCGTCCATTTTTTACAATATTTGGACGCCTCAAATCAATAATCAATCTACAAATATGTTGCAACCTCCAGAGCTATCATTGCTTTTCCAACATTATGGTTAGCATTATGTAGTCCTTCATACTCATATCCGCAGTCTCCCAATACATCTCCGGCTTCCAGAAAATCACTCTGTAACATAACAGTGTTTACTCCTTCTCTCAAAATATTTTTCTTCTTTATTCGGATAAAAAAACACGTTGCGTTGCCCACTTACGGAAATGCGTCGCTGTTGAAGATTTAACTCGATAACCCAAAGAAATTATCATATCAAGGTTATAAAATACGAGTGTAGATATATCATTTCGTTTGTTTCTTCATTTTGAACATCCTCCTATGGAAGTTGCAATAATCCATTTTGCAATAATTTCTTTATCATCGGTTTATACTTATCTATTCCAAAATCTTCTACAATACTTGTGATTCGACCACCCGCATCTTTTGACGATGCGCCGCATAAGAATACACGTTCATCTTTTGTTCCGTAATCAAGAACAATAAATCTGTCATGAAAAACTCCACTGGTGTGCTGCATGGTGAGTTTAATATTAGGATATTCTTTGCAAAAATCCGTATACTCAACATTGTGAAGTTTACCACTCCCTATATTATCGCTGAATATTCTAATATCAGTTCCTGCAGGCGCATTTTTCAGTAACACCAGCGTTCTAAGACCTATATAGTTATCGACTAAATATATTGACCTTTTCGCTTGGCTGTATATGGAAGAATAAGCAACAGCTGCACTGCAATACTTAGTATTAAACATAAGCCATCCATTATCTTCATTATTAACAAAACCATTCATCATATCTGCCAATTCTGATTTAGTAACTACATCCTCAAGCTGTTCCATTACATCGGACATCTGCCTTTCAACGGATCCTATATCCATACGCAAGTTTGAAATCTCTGAAGTGTTTTCCATGGTCTATATTGAAAGCTGCATAACCTCACGCTGTCCGATAAGGCTCTGATTTCCAAGAATATAATCTTTCATTTTCTTAAAAGTTTTAACTAAGTCCTTACTCTGTTTTGCCGCAAGCTCTCCCTTCAGAATAGTCATTAGCATATAAACGCCCTGTTCCGTAAAAACATTAGGAAGGTATCTTGAGCCGCCCCAACTTGAGGTCAAATTTTTTGACCTCAAGTCTTTCCATTCATCTCGAGTCAATTTGAAAGTAAACTCATTATCAAAGCGATCTTGATTATTTTTCACCTGCTGATTCAAAGCTTTTGTAGTATATCCGTATATTTCTGCCAAATCTGAATCAAGCATCACCTTTACGCCACGTACCTCATATAGTTTTTCTTTCAAAAGTTCTTCCGTGATTTCTACTGGAACTATTTCAGTATTCTCAACCACTTCCTTCTTTTTATCGTCCATATTTTCCTTTCCAAATCTTGAGGTCAAATTTTTTGACCTCAAGATTCTATGTCTTAACCTTAATATTTAAAGTGTTCACTTCTGAACACTTTTTGAAGTCCCTGCAATTTTCTGCAGTTCTTTATAATATGCCAGATAGCGATAGGCTGTTCTTCTGCTGACATCCCCCTCTGCCACAATCTCCATAAAAGTCATGCCACTCTCATACTTCAACATGAAATCATTGTATGCTGCCATCCAAGCTTCATCATGTTTTTTGCGACCACCGAAGTTACGCTTTCGAAGCTTTTCATTTTCCGCCTTAAGCTCGGCAACCTCTTTTTCTAATTCTTTTATTCTCTTAAGGGCTTCATCAAGAGTAGTAATCTTCATCTCGTGCCACCTCGCTTTCTGACACCATTGTAATTCTGCGCCGCATCACTGTCAACTTGCTTTTTGGCACATTCTCTTTCCTGATTTCATCACTGAGCCTGGATTGTGATAACATTGACTATAATAATCTTTGAGTCGGTCACCAAATTTTTCGTATGAATAAACAAGTGTGACCGGAATATTGCCAATATATATGCAATAGTCATAGCCTATATCATCCATTGCAAACTTACCGGCATACTTTTCAATTAGCTCAGCAAGTACATCTATGCATCTTTCAAACGCTACATTATAAGATGAATTATCAAAGTAACTCTTTCCCATATTCTCCTTCCTTTCATTCTGGTTTTTTGGCTTTTCGCAAATTGGCAAGCAGTGCATCGGTGTACACCTGATGCGATTTTGCTTGTTGGGGAGTGTGCCCCAATCCCCCTGATTGCCGATTTTCATCGACAAGCTACGCCTGCAAAGCAGGCTAAAAACGAAGTCAATAAATGTCCAAATATTTGTTAAAAGTCTTTTCCACCTTCTTCAAAACTCGTTCATGATTCTCCTTCATATCTGAAATTGTTTTGCCATCTACAGTGCCACATGAATTGGCAACTTTTGCAATCTGGTTGATATTGTTGCTGTCAATTTTTAGAAGTTTGATGATTTCTAATAACTCACTGAAGTCTATGTGAATGTAATATCCATCGATTGCCATCTTCCTAATATAGGCGCTCATGTTTTTGACTCCTATCTTCTCCATCCTGTCATGAATCATCTGCAATTCATTTTCAGGAATCTTGATATGAATCTGTTTGTTACATGGAACGTATCCCTGATTTAACAACATTTGCTTTTCACCTCCTCTCCAGACTGGAAATCATTGTTTATGAACACATTATCCAAGAAACATACGGTCCAATCCGTATATCCAAGAGGTAGGAATATTTTTAAAAGAATTAAAAATTCCACGTTTTTAGATTTAGCCGTATCCCACAAACGTGCGTTCCGTTATAATGTAGATGTGCCATTTATATAAACTTTGTTAAAGGGGATTGGTTTCATGAAATGTAAATTATCGATTCAGGAAAAATTGAAAGATTTGAGAATAGAAAAAGGTCTGTCACTGCAAGAACTGGCAGAACAGACCGGAATATCCAGAGCATCTCTAGGAAATTATGAAACTGATGATTACAAAGAAATTACTCACAAGGCTATTATCTCCCTTGCAAATTTTTATGGAGTAACTTCCGATTATTTATTAGGACTTACCGAGAATCGTGAACAGCACAGATTCCCTGTTGATGACTTAGGGTTAGATGATGAAACTGTTGAAATATTAAAAAGTGGCAAGCTGAATGCTCGCCTAATATGCGAAATGATAAAGCATCCAGAGTTTAAAAATTTTCTCACTGACATGGAAATCTACATTGACAATCTTGCCGGAATGCAATTTAGAAACCTCAACAAAATGATTGAACAGACAAGAGTCCGTCTTCAAAACAAAGGCATATCTGATGAAGATCATTATATGAAAACATTGGCGACAGCTTCTATTTCCGAAGATAATTACTTTAACAACCTTCTCGGAAATGATATCGTAAAAATCGCAAAAGATTTAAGAGATGCTCATAGCAAAGATGCAGAAACCGGTGATGCAACTACACCTGTTGATGATATCCTTGACTCATTTGAAGAACTAAAGACTGCCGATAATGCAACACAAGCTCAGATGATAATGTACAGCAAACTCTTTAAAATCAACTTCACTAAGATGGACCCTTATGAGTTTAAAACCTTTACCGATATCCTCCAGAGATATTCAGATCTTTGTAAACCTGTAAAAGGAACCGGACGCGGCAAGAAGAAAAAATAAACCAATGTCAAATGCTTTTCCGAAATCTATTACATTTTCTTTTTCAAGAAAAAGGCGCACTCATACCTGCCATTAGTAAGTATAGAGTGCGTCTTTTCCTAGTTGTTTATTTCAAATGTATCATCGATGAATGTACAATCTCGTCTGCTCCGGTTCATCATCCCCTTGAGCCATACAGTAAAACTCCCATCCATAACGCTCATAAAAACCAGTATGATCTGTAACAAGATAGAGCGGTGAAATTCCTTTTTTATTCATGTTCTCCACAACAAGATTAAGAAGATTTCCTGCTATCCCCTGTCCACGATGAGCCTCTTCAGTATATACAGCGCAAACATTGGGGCTTAAGTCCTTCCTGTCATGAAAATCATTATCGATTACACCTAACCCCCCGACAATTTGATCTCCTAACATGCATAGGTACCAACCATTTTCGGTCTCTTTATTAAGATACGCTGTCATACATTCAAGATAAGCATCCTTGGGGACTCCCCACTTTTTGTGAAACCAATCTGCAGCCATATCTTTTAAGTCGGGTTTTTCTCTCAACTCAAAATATTTGTATTCCGTATTCGCATTAATATCTTTTACCATCTCAACAATCTCTATATCTCCGTCAGCAAGAATCTCCACGATTGATTCATGTCCATCCTCATTAGCTCCATTCTGCCAATAGATTTCAGCCATCCTAAGATTCTCTTGTTCGTCTGTTACTCCATCAAAACACTTGTAGGCATCTCCTTCAAAAACTCTTCCAGTCACTTTTATCTTTGCAATTCCGAAAGTAGGTCTTCCTAACTTAGCAAAATAGTCTCCCCACCTCTCAGCTTCCTCGTATGACTTAGACACATATAGCGAAGCCATTCTCGAAGGGTACTCCGAATACTTTTCTTTTCTAACTTTTTCCAACGCAAGCTCACGAAGCGCTACATCCACCTTGTGCGTCAGTTCTGTATCCTTATATTTTTCAGGATTGTTATATATATCATTTACTGTTTCGAGTTCCTCATATACACGCTTGTGGACACCGTTTGGATGCTTGTCATCCAGAATGATATGTTCACCGACCTTCTTGGGAATGTCGGATATTACATGAAAAAAATATTGTTCTTCCATTACATTCTCCCTATTGAAATGGCCGGACACATAGCCCGGCCGAAATTCATTTTAATTCAGCATTGTTTCTTTTTAAAAAGTCTATATCGCTACCATACTTCATGGCAGTTTCCATATCGTTATTCATAAAGCTCTCAAACAATTCTTCAGGTATCTTTCCTGGACGAGTCCTTTCATAAATTGTGAGGTTCTTGGAATGCTTACATTTCTTACATCGATATATCAGCCATACATCAACACTCTTACCGTTAGCATTTACTCTAAATCTATAGGAATTGATAAACTCCTGTTTCTTCCCACAACCTCCACATCTAAAGAACACTCTTATTTTGGTATGATCAGACAGAAGGGGCACCTTTGCTTAAGGCCAGCCTCTGATTCCTGAGGATTCTCTGAATGCTTTTCTCCGACAGGGAAAACCTGTGTGCAAGTTCGTGTATTCCTATTCCGCCTATGTAGTTTTCGTATATTTCTTCATTTCTTTCACGAAAGAAGACCTTGGCAGAAGTCGTGGTTCCCCACTCCTGTTTTTCCTTGCAGGGAATATAGATCAATTTACCGTCTACATATTGCTGAATCGTTTCAATCAGTTCCTGTGGCAGCACGTTCTCTGCCTTAATATAGCTCATAATGCTCCTCCTAAATTGATATTTCTTTTAGGATTCATCTGAGCTTACGATTCATTTATTATTTAAGCTCAGACTACTGAGCGGTAACAACTCTGATGGTCATATAATCATGCTCCTTTCCAATCAAATAAAGTAAAATCTTTGTAAATTGTACGTGAATACAGTTTACGATTCAACCTTAACAATAATTATAAAAGAACTTGCGCCATAAATCAGGCCTTATATCATCTGAAAAAATTTCAAAGCCTCTTCTATAGCCTTTACCTTTTCTTCCGGACATCCAGGCTGTCTGCTATTCTCAGATTTTGGCTTATTGTAGTTCTCTCTTTCTATAATTCCATGCTTCTGCTTTACCTGAGCGATATTAAGATTTGTTACATGAAATCCGTAGTGTTCCTGCACCCATTCTTCAATTTCTTTGTATGTAGCTTTAGCCTCAGCACTTGTAAGATCAAGTTCATCCATAATCTCCTTGTGATATAAGGGAAAACGCTTTTCGTTCTCCTGAATGCTCATAGATTATCCTCCCTCTGTGCTTTTCTTGGCTTTGGTTTACTGCAAATCGTCTTTATATGTCAGAAAGCGCTGCCCCGTTGAATGTACAAACTCGCCGTTCTCGATCATTTGCAGGATCGTTTCCTTCGAGGCCCACTTCGCGTCTATGGTCTCTCCCGGCTGAAGGACAACCTCCGAAATATCAACGTCCTTTTGCAGCAGAAACAAATCCAGGAAATAGTTCTTGCGCCGGTAGGTGGCAAAAAGCCGCAGCTCCGATTCCCGGGCCGGGATGCCTGTTTCTTCCATCGTTTCCCGCACCGCGGACTGCTTTGTGCTTTCTCCGGCCAGCGTGCCGCCGCCCGTAAACTCCCACAGATTCCCAGACTTTTTTTCGGGGTGCCGCTTTGTGATCAAAAACTCCCCCTTGGAATTTCTGATCCATATCTCCGCGCACACGTAGTACTCGCCCTCCGCAAACGCCTCGCCCCTTACGTGAGTGCGATTTAACGGCCGCCTCTCACTGTCATACAAGTCCCATAGCTCCATCTGTCTTTCCCTCCTCATATGATCTCTATCTGTAATCTCGATATGCTCCTTTGCAGATTTTAATTGTTCAAGTAAACAACAGACTTCGACGTCGTTTTCAGTGGGCAAAAACTCACAATGCCGTAAGCTGCTCTACTCCGGACTCAGACTGATCTACCTCGGGATTTCGGTTTGTCATAACAACAGAAATCTCTCCTGTCACGA
>NZ_JAEEVD010000033.1:0-28510 GCF_016290755.1 Lachnospira sp. | reverse complement strand
TGTAAATAATGGTACAACGATTACATTTTATGCTATTTGGAAACCTATCTCATATACAGTTCATTACGATATGAACCTTGCAAATGAGGGACAAATTCCAGATAAGCGAGTTCGTTTTGACGAAACAATCAAAGCCCCAGATAGCGTAATTAGAGAAGATTATGAGTTTAGAAGTTGGCAAGTATATGATTACTCCCCTTCAATCCTAGTAATAATGCAATCTCTACCCTTAACAATACGACTTTGAACTCCCTTACATATAGGGCAGAGGTAGTTATTTTCTATGCTAGGTTTAAATTCTTTATTACAGATCTCACAAAAAGCCACAACATCTTGATTAGTTATGACAAGATTTGCATTTTCCAAAATAGTATCTTTCTTTGCCTTATCAAAGGCCTTTATCAAAAGCTCGTTTACACAAGCTGTCATTCTGCCGACTTCCACATAAACACTTGATACATTTTCTAAAGAATTCTCCTTACAAGCCTTAATAGCTTCGTCAACAATTCTTACACAATAACTCATTTCATGCATAGATACATTTCCCCCTTAAATAAGAATATCCAAATTATATAAAATTTCTTGCTATAAAACCAGTCATTATAACGATAAATCCCCTTCTCATAGACACTTCATTAGTTTTAGATAAGCTTCTTATCAAAAGCTTCAAAAGTCAGTTATTTTCAAAAATAATTGAATTCAAAGATTAAAAATAATATAATGTAATGTGAATTGACTTATAAAAAAATGTATTCTTAACAGAAAACATTTCTAAATAAAATAACAAATTAAGTCAAATAATTTTACGGGGGTGCTTATGGCGATAATACCATTCTTAATTATTTTTCCATTAGTTATAGCCATAATAATGTACTGTACTAGAATTAACAAAATCAGAAATGCCATAGCTTATTTATCAGCTGTTGTCATTATGGTTTCTGTTGGGGTTCTAGTATATCAATGGATTAGCAAAGGGATGGAAACAATCACTCTTTACTATAACACTGAGTTAGTTGATCACATTATATTAGCGGCTGAAATAGTACTAATGGGCGTTGTGACTTATCTGTCTTTTAAGTATAAAAAGGCCTGGGTAAGTTTGTTATCAATCTGTCCAACAGCTCTTATAGCCTATTACGAAATCTTCGGACCTGAAACACGCGAAGTTATTGGTCACATTTACATCGATTATCTCTCAATTTTAATGTGTATAATCGTTGGAATTATCGGAAGCTTAATTGTAGTTTACGCAGTGGGTTATATGCATGGTTACCATCATAGTCCACACCATAGTAATGTAGCTGATAGAAGATATTACTTCTTTGCTCTACTTTTCTTATTCCTTGGAGCAATGTTTGGATTTGTCCTATCAGAAAACCTACTCTGGATTGACTTCTTCTGGGAAATGACAAGTATTTGCTCATTCCTTCTTATTGGCTACACAAGAGAAGAAGAAGCTGTTAACAACTCATTTAGAGCATTATGGATGAACCTTCTTGGCGGTTGTGCTCTAGCTATTGCAATTGTTTATTTTGGATATACCTATGAAAATGTAGATCTTCATACCTTAGTTGCCATGGGTACAATCCAATCGAAATGTGCCGTAATTTGCGTTGCACTTATAGCCTTTGCAGCACTTACAAAAGCTGCGCAGTTACCATTCTCAACTTGGCTTATTGGCGCCATGGTTGCTCCAACACCAAGTTCAGCCTTGCTTCACTCTGCAACAATGGTAAAAGCTGGAATATATGTTTTACTTAGACTATCCCCTGCAATGTCAGGCACAATGACAGGAAATATGATAGCCTTCGTGGGTGGTTTTACATTTTTAATAACCTCCTTCATGGCCATAGCGCAGTCAGATGGAAAAAAAGTGCTTGCTTTCTCTACAATATCAAACCTAGGACTAATGGTGGCCTGCGCTGGTGTTGGTACATCTGAGACAGTTTGGGCAGCAATATTTTTAATGATGTTCCACGCAATTTCAAAATCTCTTCTTTTCCAGGACATTGGTGCAACAGAAAATGCCCTTGGTTCAAGAGACGTAGAAGATATGCATGGTCTACTTTATATGCTACCTAAGCTTGCAATCTTTATGTTTATTGGAATTGCCGGAATGTTCCTTGCTCCATTTGGTATGTTAATTTCAAAATGGGCAGCACTTAAGGCTTCAGTAGACGTAAGAAATATTATTTTAGTATTCTTTATCATTTTTGGTTCAGCTACAACATCATTTTACTGGACTAAGTGGATGGGCAAGATCATTAGCCACGGCCACTTAAACGGAACTCACGTGAAGGATAAGACAAAGAAGAATGAGATGATTTCTCTTACAATTCATGCAATCCTTATGATTGCCCTTTGTGCTCTCTTCCCACTAGTTTCCGAAACATTTGTTAACCCACTAGTTAATGAGATGTTTGGTAAATCTGAAAATGTATTGTCAAATCAGGTTTTATTTACATTAATTATCATTATCGTTGTAGTATTTGCAGTGCCATTCCTTGCTTACCTAAGTAGCAAGCAGCAAACACAAGATCTTAAGTTATCTTACATGAATGGTATAAACACAGGCGATAACAGAGCCTTTACAGATTCTTTAGGAAATGAAAAGACCCTTTGGTTGTCTAATTTCTATTTCCATAAGATTATCGGTTCAAGAAAACTTATGATGCCATCACAGATTTTTACTCTAGCAGTAATAGTTGTAATGATGTGTAGAATAATAGGAGGTGTGTTCTTATGATTAGAATAATTCTTACCATATGCTACATCCTTCTAGCTCCACTAATTGGCGGTTTACTAGATGGACTAGATAGAAAAATATCTGCGAGAATGCAGCGAAGAGTTGGTCCGCCACTTTTACAGCCCTTCTATGATGTATCAAAATTGTTAACTAAGAGAGAAACTGCTGTAACAAAATCACAGAATTTCCTTTTGATTTCTTACATGGTTTTAATGATTCTTACAGGAGCAATGTTCTTTTCAGGAACTGACATTTTAATGTGCTTCTTTGTAATGAGTACAGCAGCAACTTTCCTTTATTTTGCAGGCGTTGTAACAAGTTCCCCATATGCATCAATCGGTGCTCAAAGAGAGCTTTTATCCATGATGATTTACGAACCTGCAGTATTATTTGCCTGCGTTGGCTTCTACCTTGCAACAGGCAGCTTTAACGTAGCAGACATTGCTAGAAGTTCAGATAGTGCAATTATGTACTTACCAGGATTTTTCATAGCCTTTGTCTTTATCCTTACAATCAAGATGAGAAAGTCACCATTTGATTTAGCAACTTCTCACCATCCAAATCAGGAGATTGTAAAGGGTATAACATCAGATATCGGAACTAAGAATTTAGCTATATTTACAGTAACTGAGTGGTATGAAAATGTATTTTTAATGGCAGTTGTATCACTTTTTATTGTAAATGAAAATCCAATCAGCATAGTTGTTGCCTTAGTCGTAGTGTTATTAGTATATTTTCTTGAAATATTAATTGATAATGCTTCCGCCAGAGTAAAATGGCAGACAATGCTTAAAACTACATGGGTAGTGACTTTATTTACTGCTGGAGTTAACTTAATAATTCTTATGATTATAAAATAATGGAGGTTGACATGGGAAAAGGATTAAAATCACCTTGGCTTCTCCACTATGATGGATCTAGCTGTAACGGATGTGATATTGAAGTTTTAGCCTGTCTGACACCAGTTTATGACGCAGAAAGACTTGGCGTTATAAACACAGGTGATCCACTTCAGGCAGACATTTTAGTAATAACAGGCGGTGTAAATGCACAAAACGAAGCCACAGTAAAACAGTTATATGAGCAAATGGCAGACCCTAAGGTGGTAGTTGCTATTGGCGTATGTGCCTGTACAGGCGGCGTATTTAAGGAATGCTACAACATCAAAGGCGGCGTAGATACTACAATTCCTGTGGATGTCTATGTTCCTGGATGCGCAGCAAGACCACAGGCAATTATTGATGGCATTTTAAAAGGCATCGAAATTTATAACCAAAGAGCAGAAGCTCTAGAAAGAGAACTTGAAGGAGGAATTGCATAATGGATGAGACTGTTGAATTAAAGACTAACGACAAAGTGCGCCAGCTCTCAAAAATTGAGGAAATTCCAGCAAGTGACTTACTTGAGAGATGTCTAGAATTAAAGCGAGAAGGTTTGAGATTTTCCCAAGCCTGCGCAGCCTATTACGAAGATAAATTTCATTTAACATATACATTTTCAAATTACGAAACTCTTGAAGCGCTATCTTTAAGGGTTGTAATTTCGCCAGATGAAGAGATTCACTCCATTACTGAATTTATTCCGGCAGCGCTTTTTTATGAAAATGAAATGAAGGAAATCTTCGGTGTCAAAATCAAGTTAATTACTAACGATCTTGACAATAAGCTCTATAGAATAAACGTGGAGGCGCCACTTGGTGTACCACAAGAAGAGAAGAAGGAGGAAGAAAACAATGGGTAAACGTAGCGTTATTCCTTTCGGCCCTCAGCATCCCGTACTTCCTGAGCCAATTCACCTTGACTTAGTTGTAGAGGATGAGAGAGTAATTGAAGCAATTCCTTCAATCGGCTTTATTCATAGAGGTTTGGAAGGTTTAGTAAAGAAGAAGGATTTTAATACCATGACTTATGTGGTGGAGAGAACCTGCGGTATTTGTAGTTTCCAGCATGGAATGGGATATTGCGAGACTCTTGAGCACATTATGGATGTGGAGGTCCCTGATAGAGCGAAAATGCTTAGAACTATCTGGGCTGAACTTAACAGAATGCACTCACATCTTCTCTGGCTTGGTTTACTAGCCGATGGTTTTGGTTTTGAAAATCTTTTCTATCAGTGTTGGAGAATTCGTGAGAAAATTCTTGACCTACATGAACTTACTGCAGGTGCGAGACTCATTTTCTCCGTAAATACAATTGGCGGTGTCAAAAGAGACATCGACGAAGATAAGCAAAGAACAATTCTTGAGACCCTTAGTGAGGTTGAAAAGGAACTTAAAGTTATTGAAAAGACTTTCTTTTATGATTACACAGTTGAATCAAGACTTAAGGGTGTAGGCATTCTTTCAAAGGAAAAGGTGCACGAACTTGGCTGTGTTGGTCCATTTGCAAGAGCTTCAGGCCTTGCAGTAGATTTAAGAAAGCTAGAATATGCAGGATATTCTAAGATAGATTTTGAGCCAATTACAAGTAATGATTGCGACTCGTATGCTAGATGTTATGTGCGTTTAAAGGAGCTTTACCAGTCAATTGACATTATTCGTCAGGCTATTGCAAAGCTTCCAGCAGACAAGACACTTAGCACTCCAGTTAAGGGAAATCCTAACGGCGAGTTTATTATGAGAGTGGAGCAGCCACGTGGCGAGGCCTTCTACTATGCCAAGGCAAATGGTACTCCATACCTAGACAGAATCAGAGTAAGAACTCCTACATTTGCCAATATTGCAGGCCTTTGCGAGATGTTAAAGAACACAGAGCTAGCCGATGTTGGTTTACTTGTACTTACAATTGATCCATGTATTAGTTGTACCGAAAGATAAGATTTTGTTTAACAAAATCTGGAAACAACAAATACAGAAAGGAGTAGATATGGCTATTTTACAATTTGCTACACAAGCATTAAAAAATCTATTTCTTCCCCCTGTAACAACTAGCTATCCAGCTAGTGAAATTCAGTACCCAGAGGGTAGTAGAGGCCATGTAGAAATCGACATCGACAATTGCATTTCTTGTGGTATGTGTGTTCGTTCATGTCCAAGCAATGCCCTTGCCGTAGACAGAGCTAATGCCACTTGGTCAATTGATAGATTTGACTGTGTAGCCTGCGGATTTTGCGTAGATAAATGTCCTAAAAAATGTTTAAAAATGGTGGTGGGTTATCAAACACCTGAATTTGAAAAGAGCGTTGCTACTTATAAGAAATCCGAGGAACAGCTTAAAAAAGAAGCAGAGGCAAAGGCTGCCGCAGCAGCTAAGGCCGCTGAAATAGCAAAACAGAAAGCCGAAGCCGCAGCAAAAGCTAAGGCAGAGGAATAAACATAAACATAAACGGGGAGGGATTTGATGCATACACTTTATAGCTTAAATGTTACTGGACTTGTACAAGGTGTGGGCTTTCGCCCATATGTAGAGGAACTCGGCAACAAACTAAACCTGAAAGGAAGTGTATCCAACATTGGTGGTCAAGTCCTAATTAAAATATTTGATGATAAAAAAGGACTCGATATCCTTAAAGAAAATCTATCAAAGCTATGTAAAAATAACACAGTTTTGCCAGGTTCAAGGGTCGACAATATTTTAATTAGCACAGAAACTAGCAATGAAAATCCTCCCCGTAATTTTTTTATTAACAACTCTCTAAACATCCACGATAACATTCGTTTCATTCCCGTGGATTACGCAACCTGCGACAAATGCAAAAGCGAACTTCTTGATAAAAATAACAGAAGATATCGCTATCCCTTCATTAGTTGCGTGGCTTGTGGTCCAAGAATCACCATAATTAATGAGCTTCCCTACGACAGGGAAAACACTAGCATGAAGGACTTTCCAATGTGTGAGGCCTGCGAAACTGAGTATAAGACTTTTGAAAATATAAGACATTACGCTCAGACTATCGCTTGCCACGACTGTGGTCCTATTCTAAAGTTTTATGCAAAAAAAAGAAACGAAATTAATGGCCTAGTGGAAGATTATAAACTTGAAAGGGAAGATGCATTTTCAAAAGCTGTTAAAGAAATAAAGGCAGGAAAAGTGCTAGCCGTCAAAGATATTGGCGGATACCACTTTGTTTGTGATGCAAAAAATGTCAAGGCCATTAGGAAAATGCGCCAAGTAAAGGCACGTGAGAAAAAAGCCTTTGCAGTCATGTTTCCTGATGTTAAGACAATAAAGAAACTCGCTTATGTTTCAGAAAAAGAAGCAGAGCTTCTTGAATCTAATGCAAGACCTATTGTGTTACTTAGAAAGAGGGAAGAGATTGGCAGTGACACTGTTAGTTTTGGCTACAACTTATCTGAGGAAATCGATGACAATGCCATAAGACTTGGGGCAATGCTCCCTTCAAATCCTTTGCAGATTTTACTAATGCAGGAGTTTGATTGTCTAATTATGACAAGTGGAAATCTTGCGGGAGAGCCTATAATTACAAGGGATAAAGACATTTTCGATCTTGTAAAAAATGGACAAATCGACGGAAGCTTATATAATGAAAGAGAGATAATTAATCCATTGGATGACTCTATTGTAAAGGTCACAAAGCTTGATAATAGAGAGATAACGCAGATTATAAGGAGGGCTAGGGGCTATGTTCCTAACCCAATTAAGATAAATAAATTTTTGAAAAATGATTACTACGCAGCAGGGGCAGATTTAAAATCCGTCTTTGCTCTAGCAAGAAAAAACTATGTAACTTTAAGTGGCCATTTTGGTGACTTAGACGACTATGAGGCAAGGAGGGCAAAGGACAGGGCTAGAAAGATTTTCACAAAGCTACTAGACCTAAAGCCGGAGAGTTTCATAGCGGATAGGCACCCAGGCTACTATTCAAACAAAGATACCAAGATTTTGGCAAATGAGGCAGGCACTAAAGCCCTTGAAATTCAGCATCATCACGCCCATCAGGCCTCAGTTATGGCAGAGCATTCACTATCTGAGTGCATTGGCATTGTTTTAGATGGCACTGGCTATGGAAATGATGGAAATATCTGGGGCGGCGAGTTCTTGTACTGCAAGGACACTGATTTTAGGCGCTTGGGACATTTTGACTATTTAGAGTTAATTGGAGCTGACAATGCCACAGTAGATATTGATAAATCTGCCATGGTGGCAATGATTCAGGCAATTAATGCAAAGCTAGTGGATGAAGAGCTTTTGATTAATCATCCTTGCTTTAAAAAATATATCAACTCCGCAAGCCTTGATCTTTTAAAGGCTGCGCTAAAAGAGCACATAAATTCTTACAAGACTTCTTCTGTTGGAAGGCTCTTTGATATTGCGGCGGTGATTATGAACATTTGCCAGAAAAATAGTTACGAGGGCGAGGCAGCTATGAAGCTAGAAGCCCTTGCCACAAGGTATTTTGAGAGAATTGAAAATTTAAATCCAGCCATAATTCCTGTAATAGTAAAGGAAATCAATGGTGAGATTTTAGTGGATAGTAAGGGCTTTATGTCCGATTTATTCAAATTATATATTGCCGGTGCAAAAGTGGATGAGCTTGCTTTTGAATTCCACAACTCTCTTGCAAAGGCCTTAGTTAGCGTGGCTATTGCCATGCGTGATAAAACAAATTGTTCTGACATTGCCCTATCCGGGGGCTGCTTTAATAACAGCTTGCTGCTTAAACTTCTAGTAACTAGACTAGAAAAAGAGGACTTTAAGGTTTACCTAAATGAGAAGGTGCCTTGCGGTGATGGCGGCATTGCCCTTGGCCAGATTTATCTAGGGAATTAGGTTATTTAGTAACTTAGTTTATTGGGGAATTAGCTGAGGCTATCGGCAATCGATGTCTGATTTTTACAAAATAGGAGGAAATATGTGTGTTGCAATTCCGGGTGTGATCACCCAAATTAATGATAATAATACAGCAACTGTGGACTTTAACGGCAACTTAGTTAATGCAGCAACGGGACTTGTAGATGTCTCTATTGGTGATAACGTTTTAGTGCACGCAGGTTGCATAATTCAAAAGGTTTCTAAATCAGAAGCCGAGGAGATTCTAGACATTTTCAAAGAAATAGAGGAACTTAGTTAATGGCTGAAATTGATGTAAAAAAATATGTCGAATTTTTACAAAAATATGATGGTGAAGAATTAAGGCTTATGGAGGTTTGCGGTAGCCACACTGCAGCAATTTCAAAGTCAGGAATCAAGAAAATTATATCTCCAAAGATTAAGTTGATATCTGGCCCTGGCTGTCCTGTGTGCGTTAGTCCCTCTGCCTTTGTAGATAAATTAATAGAGCTTGGAAGAGAGGGCGCTCACATTGTTTGCTTTGGGGACATGATGAGAATTCCCGGCAAAGAATCTAGTCTAAACGAAGAGAAGGGAAAAGGCTTAAAGGTAGACTACGTCTACTCTCCAATGGATATCCTTCCCATGGCTAAGGAAAATCCAGAGACAAATTACATTTTTGCCTGTGTTGGTTTTGAGACTACAATTCCAGTCTACACCTTGCTTCTAGATGCAATTATTAAGGATGATATTAAAAATGTAAAATTCCTAACGGCCCTTAAAACTATGCCGGAGGCTATAGATTTTCTTTGCGCTAACGATGCAAAAATTGACGGCTTTATTGCCCCTGGCCATGTTAGTGTAATTACCGGCAGTGTTGCATTTTCAAAGGTATCAAAAAAATATCAGATACCTATGGCAGTCACTGGCTTTAGTCCAAAGGAATTAGTGGTTGGCATCTACGCCCTTACAAAAACTTGTATAAACAAGGAGCAGTTGTTGGCTGAAAATAAGTCTTTAGTTGGAAACTACTACAGATCAGTCGTTAAAGATGAAGGCAATGAGAAGGCGCAAGAAAACATCAACAAATATTTTAGAAAAGGCGATGCAATCTGGCGTGGAATGGGAAATATCAAGGATTCTGGTCTTTATTTAAGAGACGAATATTTAAAATACGATGCCGGAAGCTTTGACTTAGTGGACGATTACAAGATTAACAAGGCTTGTCGATGTTCTGAGGTTTTAATGGGTAAAATTTCTTCAAAAGAATGCCCACTTTTTAAAAAGCTTTGTAGCCCGCTAACACCGCAGGGCGCTTGCATGGTGTCTTCTGAAGGAAGCTGCTATCAAGCGTTTAAAAACGGAGATTAAGCATAGACTTAAAACTTTAAAAGAGGAGGCGGACCTTTCTGGTCGAAATAAAAATGGTAATAACAATGGCTCACGGAAGTGGAGGAGCTTTCACTTCTGAATTAATAGATGAAATTTTCGTAAAAGAATTTGATAATGAAACAGTAAAGGAATTGGAGGATTGCGCTGTTATTCAGGGTTCAACTAGGATTGCAATGACAACTGATAGTTTTGTTGTAAAGCCTATTGAGTATCCAGGCGGCGATATTGGCAGACTTTGTATTTGCGGCACAGTTAATGACTTGCTTATGCGCGGCGCCAAGCCAAAATACATAACTTGCGGTTTTATTATAGAGGAAGGCGCAGACTCAGAGACTTTAAAAAGAATCGTGCATTCCATGGCAGAAACAGCAAAAGAGGCTGGTGTGATAATCGTTGCCGGAGATACAAAGGTTATAGATGGTAACGGTGGAATCATGATAAATACTGCCGGTGTGGGATTTGTCGAGGAAGGTCTTGATATCAAATCCACAAATCTACAGGTGGGAGACAAGGTTATTTTATCTGGAAATCTTGGCGACCACCATGCAACGATTCTTGGAAGCCGCATGAATATTACAAACTCTATTAAAAGTGATAACGCACCTTTAACAGACATAGTATCTAATCTATTAAAAGAAAAGATTAATATACATACAATGCGTGATGTAACTCGAGGCGGCCTTGCAACAGTACTAACAGAACTTTCAAGAAGTTCTAATCTTGATATAAAACTAGAAGAGGACAAAATTCCAGTAAGCAGCGCAGTTCATGACTTCTGCGGACTTCTAGGCCTCGATCCCCTTTATATGGGTAATGAAGGAAAATGTATCGTTGTTCTTCCAAAAGAAGAGACAAAAAAAGCCCTTGAAATCATAAGAAATTCTAAATACGGTGAAAATGCAGTCGTAATCGGTGAAGTAAAAGAAAAAGCTGAAGACAAAGCCTGCGTATATATTGAAACTGAGATAGGCGGAAAGCGCATGCTTGATGTATTGCAGGGCGAAGGCTTGCCAAGAATTTGTTAAAGAGGTCGGCACGTATGTGGCTTGTATTGGAAAAAGATAGATGACTATCTAGTTACAGCAGACCTTGACTCAAATGCTAACAAGCTCACTTTTAACTCTTATAAAATTACAGACACAGGTGTTGAAAAAGTAGATAGCATTGATATTGAAGATTTAATTGTTTTCGCAGATGAAATCAAAATCCTATTTTCTAACCTTGAACTAAATAATGGTAAGAAACTAATAATGATAGAATCAAGATCTTTCACATATACTTTCGGTGATGGAGTAGGTTATAGTATTGATTTGCTAGAGCTTACTAGTAGCGGAAAGCTAAACAGTTACTTTTCAGATGAACTAGCCGGATCTGGCGATGCTGATATAACTAAAACAATTCGCGCAGGCTTTAATAATGCTACTTCTTTGAGTTGTAATCAAGATCAGTTTGAAAACGCATTTTATGATGGCAACATGTTGACAGAAACAGTGAACTACTCCGACTTAATACTTCGTATTTGAAGTCGGAGCTTCTTGCTTCAACCACCACTGCGTAGGCTATCCTATTGGATAACGAACGTCTTACACAGTGTCCACAAGCGTATAAGTTCGGCTAGTTCCTAGCCTACTATAAGATTTATCAGAGTTTAGACTACTTCAAGCAATCTAAGCCCTTCATTTTTTATGTTTATAGCTGCATTTAGGTCACGGTCCATTGTAAGCCCACAATTACACTTATAGATTCTTTCTTGAAGTGTAAGTTTTTTACGAGAACCACAACAGCTACAAAGTTGTGATGATGGATACCACTTATCTATTTTGATAAAGTATTTACCTCTATCATTTAGTTTATACTCAAGCATAGATAAGAACATTCCATATCCATTATCTAAAGTAGCTTTACCGTTACCAAAGCCCTTATTTGATATACTTCTCATATTAAGAGATTCTACACATACTATATCATACTGATTGGCTATCTCAGTAGATTTCTTGTGTAGATTATCTAATCTTTGATTTGAGATATGTCTATGAATTTTGTTTACTTTCTTTAATTGTTTTAGATAGTTATTGGATTTAGTTTGGTTCTTCTTAGAACCAACTTTACGAGAAAGTTTACGTTGTACTTTAGCGAGCTTTTTATGACTTTCTCGATAGTATTTATGATTTGAACCTATATTTCCATCACTATCCATATATAAACCATCAGATTTATAATCTAATCCAATTACATTATCTGATTTAGTTACCTTAGTAATAATTCTGTCAAATTCAAAGAGAATAGAAATATAAAAACTACCATCTCTTTCTTTAGACACAGTAGCTGATTTAATAATCCAGTCTTCCTCTGGAAATCTGTGAATTACAGCTTTTACCTTACCGATCTTAGGAAGCTTGATATATTTATTCTCTATGATAGCAACAGTGCCTTTTTGATTATTAGTGGTATAGCTATTTCTAGCTTTACGAGATTTGAATTTAGGGAAGCCATTTTTCTTTTTACGTTTTTTATCAAAGAAATTCTTGTAGGCTTTCTGTAAATTCATTTGTACATTGGCAAGAGCTAGACTGTCTATTTCCCTAAGATAAGGGTGATCGTTTTTATATTTGGCAGGTGTCACAGTGGGGAATTTGCCCGTAGCTTTGTAGCCGTCAATCTTATCAGAAAGCATAAGATTCCAGACCTTACGACAACAGCCGAAGGTCTTAGCAAACATAACTTCTTGTTCAGTTGTAGGATATACTCTATACTTAATTGCCTTATTTGCCATCTTTCTTTCCTTGTGATTGAATGTATTGTTTAATAATATCTACCGTAACACCACCTGAGTAATACGACAGATTTATACTTATATTATACAATCAAATTACAAAGCAGTCAAACAAATGTTCTTATGGCAAATATATGTTACAAAAAATGCCGTGTTATTCGCAATTCAACCCACCACCTACACTTCGTTTAGAGGTGGAGGATTTCTTGCTCACGGCATGTTAAAGCAAATATAAATATCTAAGGGCTGAAGGCTTAATTCCCATCATCTTGGCTACTTCTGAGATTGTATAAGACATATTTCGCTCCTCCTTATATTTATCAGCTGATAAAAGTATAATAACACTTAAAGTTAACTTTAAGTCAAACATAATTTATATTTTTCTTTTAAAAAAAAGTTGCAGCTAGCAATGATGTTTTAAAGTAAGTTGTAAAAAAGACGACACAAAGTAAATTCTTTGTGTCGTCCATCTTTAATATTCATCCAAAAAATTATGGCGAATACCATTTTGTTTATATTCAATTACTGTATCAATATTAACATTTTCAACGCTTCTAAAGATATTAGCTTCTACAAATGGATTTGTTTCCTTTAATTTTGCAATAAGCTTCTTGGTATCTAAACGCTTTGATGATGTTGTACCATCCACATGACATGTTGTACATGTATCTGTAAAATGACAGGCACATTGTAAGAAATGTAAGTCATTATAATCTCTCCAGGAACAAATATCCTTTTCTCTAATTAGATAAAGTGGTCTAATTAGCTCCATTCCCTCAAAATTAGTACTATGAAGCTTTGGCATCATAGTCTGAATCTGACCACCATGAAGCATACCCATAAGAATTGTCTCAATTACATCATCATAGTGATGACCAAGGGCAATCTTATTGCAACCCAATTCCTTAGCCTTACTATATAAATGGCCACGTCTCATTCTAGCGCAAAGATAACATGGGCTTTTATCAATATTATCAACTGTATCAAATATATCACTTTCAAAAATAGTAATAGGAATTCCAAGAGCTTTTGCATTGCTCTCGATTAATGCACGATTTTCCTCATTATAGCCTGGATCCATAACTAAGAAAGTAAGTTTGAAACTTTTTTGTTTATGTCTTTGTATTTCCTGGAATAACTTTGCCATAAGCATTGAGTCTTTACCGCCAGAAATACATACTGCAATATGATCTCCATCTTCAATAAGCTGATAGTTTTTACAAGCTTTAGCAAAAGGTGAGAATAACTGTTTATGATACTTTTTTCTAATACTTTCCTCTGCCTTCTTTGTTTTAGCTTTTATATCACTATCGCTTTTAACTTTGCTTCGAACATAACCTACATAACCTTCTGCAAGGCTATAACATTCTCTATTAGCTAAACATCCAATTGAATCATCAATATCACGTGACATTCTTCCAATTTCACAATAGAATACAAGCTTCTTTGATTTATCAATCTTGTCTATCTTATCAGTATCTAATAAATCACCGATTTCAATATGTAATGCTCCATCTATCATTCCATAAGCAATTAAACCATCATCTCTGATATCGATTAATTCATAAGAATCCCTATCTAGTTTACTCAATTCTTCTCTTGTAATTTCTTCCATAAATAATCCTTTTTTATTCTAATTAATGTCAAGACTCGCTCGAGAGTCTTGCGCGCCGGATTCGAGTCTGCTACAAATGTAATGCTTATGTCTTAAAAAACTTAATATCCGGATTATCGCCTTGTAAAAGATTATATGACAAGCCAATTACTAATGCAAATGTAATCATCTGTGATAAGGAAAATCTATAGCTGACCGTTTTTATTCTTCAGTAATTTCTTTAGCAAGTTCCAAGATTTCATATGCATACATTGACTTACCTTTTTGAAGAAGCTTTAAATAAAGTGGATAGTTAATGATGCAAATTACAATTCCAAGAATTCCAAGAATAATGCCAAAAATCATTGCTGCAATGCCTGTTGCAAGTACTCCCATGGCATAACACATTCCTGTTCCAAAAATCAATGTTCCTATTATACCTACCGATAAAGCTGTAATTAATGCTGGCTTTTTTGCTTTATCATCAAGCTTCTTTAGCTGACGCACCTTGCTTGTTTCCTTTGGCATATAATCCTTTGCTACACTTTCTGCATAAACTTTGTCTAAATTATTCATCTTATTTTTTCCTCCATTTTACATAGATTTCTATATACAATTTCTTATTAGCTCCGTATCTTGAGCTTGAGATAATTATAGGTTAGCCTAAATATAAAAAGAACAACACTTTTCTTAAAATGTGTCGATTTTGGGGCTTAAAGTCCCAACACAATTTATGAAAAGTGTTGTATTTAGATTTAACTCAGTCGGGGTACAAGCTCCGACTGAGTTAAACGCCTTTTCTACTACTTGGAATGCATTTTTGAATTATACTAATAATTGTTTCCTTTGACTCTTTACAATCTCTAGCAACCCATTCATTAATTATGCCAATAATACCATTCAAATAAAAAATCATAATAAACGGCTGCTCATCTTGTGATACACCAAACCTGGTAAGTATTGGTCCAAAAATTTCTTTAAACCATTTCTCATAAGTTTTCTCAGCACCCATCATCTCATTCTTTTCATACATTATGAAAAAGAGCTTACGATTGTCCTCCACAAATTCTAAATAAGGCATTAAATACTTAGGTGTAATTAAAAATAATTCTTCATCTGACTTTTCTTTCAAATTGATTTCCTTATTTCCATCAGCAGAAAACCTACTAAAGAAATCTTTGTAAACTGCCTCTATAGTCTCCTTTAAAAGATCATATGAATTATCATAATGAAGATAAAATGTTGATCTATTTACTTCTGCTTGTTCACAAATCTCCTTAACAGTAATCAATTCGAAATCTTTCTTATTTAGTAATGTAATAAGGGCATTATGCATCTTTTCAGCTGATTTAAAATACTTGCTTTCGTTTTTATTCATATTTCATATCTCCTACATTTCTTCTAGCCACTACTCAACCTCCTCAATTTCAAGATTTGGAGTAGCACCATATTTTCCAACCAAATATCCTTTCAAAATATTATCAGAGGTTTTTGTTGTAAAATCAGTCACACTATAAAGTTCTGAAGCTCCATCTTCCATGTTCTTATCTGCAAAGTATATCTGATCTTTTCTCATATACTCTAACTTCATAAGGTCTATATTATGTGTTGTGAAAATGATTTGTGCACCCTTGGGATTACTCTTTTTACTCATAAATTTCGCAATAATAAAATTTACCAACATAGGGTGCAATTCTCTTTCAATTTCATCTACAAGTAAAATTCCACCTTTTCGAAGCACTGACTCTATTGCTGGCGCAATCGACATAAGTTTTCTTGTACCATCTGACTCATCCTCTAGTTCTAAATTATACAAACTTGTCTGACCATCTGAATTGATACCTCTATGCTTTGCGTTAGCTTTAACTCTACTCATTTTTAGTTTTCCTTCTGAGTTATTAGAAGTTTCAGATAATAGCTGAATAAAAGACGTAATTGCAGTTTTCATATCCTCCGAAATATCACTCGGTAATTCAAGGTCATCACCAACTTCTTTATTTTCAATTTCAAAACTCATCTCTTCAATACCAAAATCTGCATTCTTGGCATAATCAGAAATTGCTTTAAGCATATTGCTGTCATCATAATATTCTAATAATTGTCGTGGAATATCAGTATAAGCTCTTGAAAATATAATATCTTCTCTAAACCATCGCATTGCATTAATACAAGCCTCATCATTTAATGTACATGCATTTGAAAAAAATAATTGATTTTCAGCAACTGTCTGACTTATTAGTTTTCTTTTTGCCTTGTCCTCTGTAAATTTAAATTCCTGTCCATTTCTTACAAAAACTTGAGCTCTTTGACCCTTAGGCGCATGAAATAAAGACTCTCTAACAATTTTTTCTCTTGTTGCAGCAAAAGAATACCAATATTTAATTCCATTAGAAATATAATCGAACTCAAATTCTGTCGGTTCATCAGATGAATAATCATTTAAAGAAAATGGTACAACTGGCACTAACGCCTTCTCATGCTGTAATCTTTGAGCATTTCTTATAAATTGTACTCCTAACCAAAACGCTCTAATAACGTTACTTTTACCACCACCATTCTTACCGAAAATAGCAACTCCAGGTAACAAATTCATATCATTATATTCAATTAAACTATTCTTAAGAGATGAAAGTCCAACTGCTTCCATAGAAAGAGTAGCCTCATCTCTAAAAGATCTATAATTTTTAAATCTAAACTCAACTAACATATTTTTAACCTCCAACTTAATTATATTTCTTACATTTCATAAATTCAATCTAAATTATCATTTTTTTTGATTTTTTCGTTTCAATTTCATAATAACATGTTGTAGAGTTTGTTCTTCACATCTTTATAACAAAAAAGTCCTATGATTTTTTCAAAAATCATAGGACTTTGTCCATTGTTTTATCCTGCTTTATAGGTTCATATTTATAAATGTCCTTATTTGCAATTCTTACTATCTTATTTTTCAAAATCTGGTTTCCAACCAGCAAACTGAACAAGCTGTTCATCTGTTCTATGATAATATCTCTCGTTCTTATCAAGCTTTGCGATTTCTGCCATTTCTTCATCTGTAAGTGTAAAATCAAGGATATCTAAATTATCCTTAATATGATCCACATTCTTGCTTCCTGGAATAACAACAAATCCCATCTGTGTATGCCAACGAAGAATAATCTGTGCTGATGACTTACCATATTTTTTACCAAGCTCAGCAAATAAAGGCTCATTAATAAGAGACTTATCACCATGACCTAATGGATACCAGCTCATAAGCTTAATGTCGTATTTATCCAAAGTCTTACGAAGCTCTGTCTGAGTAAAATATGGATGTGCTTCTACCTGAATAAACTGAGGAACGATTTCCCACTTAGTTTCAAGCTCTTCAATATACTTTCCTTCAAAATTAGAAATACCGATGGCCTTTGCCTTACCCTCTTTATAGGCTTTTTCAAGTTGTCTATATCCAGCAAGCCAGTTACCAGCAGGCTGATGGATGTAAAGCAAATCTACGTAATCCACGCCAAGACGCTCTAATGTTTCATCAACAGCATTTTCATTTTCATATTCTGATGGCCAAAGCTTAGTTGATAAAAATACATCTTTTCTATCCACTCCACTTTCCTTGATTCCACGACCTACAGCACGCTCGTTAACATAAGCATTAGCTGTATCTACAAGTCTGTATCCCATCTTAAGTGCTTCTCGTACGCTTACCTGGGCATCAGCTGGTGTAAGCATAAATGTTCCAATTCCCACTACTGGGCACTCTAATTTGTTGTTTAATACGATATTTTCCATTATAAAAATCCTCCTTAATATGTTGATGCTCTGGAACTTGTAAACTTCCAGTTTCCATTTTCTTTTCTAAGAGTAAAGTTGCCCTGCAATCTCCAGCGTCCTTTTCCTCCACCGTAAACCGCAGCAACTACTTCATATTCACCAATTGTTACTCCCGGACAAATAGTTACATTCATCCCTATCCATGCATTTTTCTTTATAGTAACTTTTCCATAAGTATACTTTGTATGACGTTCATTCATGTCATGATTAATCGTTGCAATTTTAAGTCCTGGTGCAGCCATTACACCATCCTCAAATTCAATTTCTTTACATCAAACCGTTAGCGGAAAACCATTTTTCTACTGCTGCCTTTGCATTTGCAGCCTGACTTCCAGTAATTGCAAGTCCTTTTACTACATCAGCACCCTTAGCATATTTTTTAACATCACGCTCGCTAGAACCCATGCCGCTTCCTTCGTTAGTACAAAGAGGAAGAATTGTCTTTCCAGCGAAAACATATCTCTCTAAAAATGTTGCTACTGCCATTGGGAATGTTCCCCAATAATTTGGATAAGCAAGCACTATAGTGTCATACTCATCATTGCCATCTAAATAATTTGTAAGCTCTGGACGAGCATTTTCTCTTAAATCTTTCTTAGCCTCATCAATGCAAGTCATATACACAGGCGAATAAGGATTTGCCATTTCAATCTTAAAAGTATCAGCGTCGATTAATTCCTTCATTTGATTAACCACGATTTCTGTATTGCCAACCTTTACATATCTCATTGCGCCGCCAAAATAATTCTCATCAGCTCTTGAAAAAAATGCTATTAATGTTTTTGCCATCTTAATTTCCTCCATTTATTATTTCTATTAATAACTACATGTTTTAATTAGTCTTATCTTTTGTTATTTACATTATCTCACGCTTAACTTATAATATCCAATAGAAACATTAGATAATTGATTTAATTTTTAAATATCAGAGGTGCAATATGACAACAAAGCAGATTGATTATTGTATAGAACTAGCTCATACAGAAAGCTTTTCAAGAGGGGCTGAGAATATGTTTGTAAGCCAGCCTACATTTTCATATCAAATAAAACTACTAGAAGAGGAAGTTGGTTTTGAAATATTTGTAAGAAATGGGAAAGGTGCGACTCTTACTCCTGCCGGAGAACAATTTGTATCTTTCCTTACAAATATGCGCGAAGAGCTGAAGCGTGCCATTGAACAAGGGCAAAACTTCAGTACAAAATATAAAGAAAATATTACAATTAATATGATGGTTAGACAAGCTCTTTATTTTCTTCCTGAAGCAATCAGGGAATTTGAAAAACAATCGCCTGGCACTCAAATCACTCCAAGATTCCAATACACTAATAGCATGGATAGCTTCCTAAAGAATGAATCAGATATTATATTTGCCTTGGAAGAAGAGACAAAACAGCTTGCAGGCACCAACATCCACAAGCTGTTTGAAAGTCATATTTATTTAATTTGTGATAAAAATGATCCTCTTTCATCTAAAAATCTTATTAGAGATGAAGACATTTATGGTCGTACACTTATGGTAGGTGGAGGCTCCCCTACCCTTCTTCGAAGTGTTCAGCAAAAGCTTATTTCATCAGGAAAAATTAACTATTTTAATAGCCCAGATCATGACACAACGCTTACTAACATCGCCTCAGGTAAAGGTATATGCCTTGCTCCCGGCTTTCTTAACGACCACAGTGGACAGTTTGCATGGATTCCTTATGACTGTAGGGAAACTTTTTCATGTGTACTCTGCACACATAAGGCAGACAAACGTGAAAGTCTAAGTTCTTTTATTAGAATTTTACAGAAACTCTACAATGATGCCATCGCATTTCCAATGTAAAAAAAATATATATCATTTTGTTTTCGTCAGATAAATTATATCATCTATCTGACGAAAACAAAATTACACACCTTTTTCCATCACGCATACACCAGATTCCTTCTCGCCCCAAGTTAATCTATCGTGTCGTATTTTTACAAATCCCATTTTCTCCCAAAAAGGCAGTACATTTCCTTCATAATCATCCACAACATCTATTCTAATAGTTTTGCCACCGGCTTTAGCTACTAGATTTTCAAAAAAGGTGTAAATTCTTCGCCCCAAACCACTAGACTGTTTGCTTGCCTTAAGCATCAACATTGATAGATAAACGAAGCCATCTTTTCTTTGCATATAATCAATAATCGCAACCGGTTCCTCGTCTAGCATCACAAAATTACTAGTAAAACCATGCTCCGTCATTTCTTTTAATTCATTTCTAAGAAAGTCCTCTGTAACCATACTCGTTCCAAGATGATTCTTTAGAAAATGTGCATTAGAATTGTAAATTTCTAATGCCTTTTTTATGTCTATTTCCCTAATTTGCTGTAATTCCACTCTAATTTTTAGTTCACCAACTTTCAATACTTAATTCCAAGCGTAACTTGCAATATATTCTATATTAGCCTCTATTTCAAGTCCAGGATCAGATATCTTAAGCTCTGCTTTCTTTCCTAATTCCTCTAAGCCCCTAGAGAAATTATAAAGAGCAATTCCTAAATCCACTTTCTGAAGATCATATTTACCATTATCATAGCCCTTGTCCTTTTTTTCATAGAAATGCGCTACATTTCCTGACACAACAATTCTCCAAGGCTGCTTATTTACTGCAGATGGAGCAAGGCGAACTGCCTCAATGGCCTCATAGATTCCAAGTTCTTTAGCCCTATCCTCATCTAAGGCCTTATTAAAGTCCTCTTCAAAAAAGAGCTTAGTAAATGGAAAACGTGTATCAGCCTTAATGCCCTTACGCATCAAAACTTCCTTCACGCCCATCTTCTTCGCAACCACACCAATAGGACTAATACATGGCATAAGCTCGCCATCAGTAATTCCTGCTGCCTTTTCAAACTTCTCTCTTGGCATAGTTCCGCCAATCATAACTGTACCAAGTCCCTTGCTTTGAGCATACATAAGTAGATCTTGAAAACTATAACCAAAGGCTAAATCTGCATTTTCCACAGCCTTTATCTTAGTTAAAATGTATTCCTTCTCACCAGTAATCACAGGAGAAGAAAGACCATACTCCTTGGCATTAAGAAAAAGGAATTCCACAGGAATATCGAAAGGATTTGCAATTGTTTTAGAATAGTTCTCTAAATCCTTAAGTAACTCTTCTTTAACGCCCTCACCATTGAAACTTCTGACACTACGTCTATTTTTAACATCATCAAAAAACATAATAAACACCTCCAAATTAATTTTACACTATCTAGTTGTGCAAAAATCAATCCTGAATTATGTTCTAAATCAATTCCCCGGTAAAATGCTGAATTTCATGCTGGATAATCTGAGCTTTGACACTCCCCATGCCTAAAGGCAGGGGATTCTTGCTACCTGCCACTACATAGTGGCTGACCAGTACATTTCTGTTAGGTCGTAGTGCAAGGTATGGGTATGCCATTACCCATCGCAGGGCAGAACATATAGTTCCCTACGCAGTATGTCTGATATTGCTATCGCCAACATACTCAGTTGAGTTGCAGATATTCATAGCCCCAAGAATATCTCTGTGAATGTGGAATCCGCATTTACAAGCATAAATTCTGTCATTGGCATGATGCACATGACCGCAAACAGGACATGTCTGACTTGTGTATGCAGGATTTACGTACTCAACTGCTATACCTGCTAACTTAGCTTTGTATTCTATAAACTGTGCGAGTCTATAGAATGACCAATTATGCAGGCTGTGGTTGTTTTTACGACTTGTTCTTGTCGTAGAACGGATATTCGCTAAACGCTCTAATTTTATGTTTTTAACATTGTGTGCAACTGCCGTTTTTACAATGTCATGACTGATCTTATGGTCGATGTCACGCATAATACGCTGTTCTTTATCGTTGATGCGTTTAACAGCATCTATGTGTTTTGCTTTTTGCAGTTTCTTGCGAAGATACTTATAATGACGGCGCATATATTTATACTTACGACCATTGCCGTAGAACTTAACATTTCCGTCAGAAGTATATGATACCGCAGGACATTTAATGCCAAGGTCAATACCCATGACATTACCCTCGCTGTCGTATGTAGGTTCAACCGTTTCGTATACAACCTGAGCGACCATCTTGTTGCCCTTATAAACAATACGCATGGTTCCAAGCTTACTGTTTGCAAAAACAGATTTTTGATTATCAGTCATCTTGGTTTTAACAGAAAGTCTTTTGGATTTACCGTTTACCATGACAGGAAATTCAATATAATTACCATTGATTTTGAAATTCTGATTGTTGATATAACAACATGGTTTTTTAAGCGTGGGAACGGTAGCCACAATCTTGATATCCTTGCCTTGATTGGCAAATTTGGCATTCTTACGGTCAGCGTCACGACAAGCCTTATTATATTTCTTGACAATAGACTTTGCATCACGGATACATTGATTTGTTAATGCAGATGGAAGATTTGCTTTAACATCAGCAGTTGTATATTTACTGATAGATATACCGCTTATGGCAACAGAAACAAGACTATTTACGGTACTGATGTACTCGTTCATAGTCATGACGACAAGAGCCTTTTGCTCATTTGTCATATAAAGTTTTACTGTTTCTGACAACTGCATATTATCCTTTCTGATAAATCTGTTGGCTGACGGGGAATCTTAAAAGAGTACGTCGTTAAATCAGTTTCTAACCTCTGAACCAACAGATTATCTATACATTTTTTTGATTTTCTATATATTGTTTAATTACAGCAAGCGGAGCACCGCCTACTGTACTTACAAAGTAGCTGTTCGTCCATAGGCTCGGAAGTCTTGATTTGAGCCAAGGGAACTCCGTTCTTAATACTTTTGATGAATATCCCTTAATCTGCTTAACTGCTTTATGTACTCCATACTGCGGATCTACTTCCATAAGCAAATGTACATGGTCTGGCATGATTTCCATTTCGATGATTTCGACGTTGAGTTGGTCGCACGCTTCTTTAATCAGCTCCTTTAAGCGAACATCAACACCGTTTATTAAAACGGAACGTCGATATTTTGGACACCATACCACATGATATTTGCAGGAATAGACTACGTTGTGGTTTGATTTATATTTCATAAAATCATTATACTACTGCGACCTATCTAATTCAACAATAATTAGATAACCTTTAGCAAGATAACGGTCGCCTTATATCCCCATAGCTAAAGCAAGGGGCTTTACGGCGGCATTTGGTAAAAACAATGGATCTCTAACTATCTTCTTAACCATTCTTATACTCCATTCTTATACTTCTTTTTTATAATAATCTATAATAAGTGTTTGCAATAATATATATAATTTTTTATATGAACAAATTCATACATCTAACATCTTCATGAGGATTGACCTTTGCAAGTCCAATTTTTACAATTTTTCCATTTAGACTTCTAAAATCCTGCATAACTTCAACGCCCCTTAACATCTGCTCACTAGATAAAGTTTTCCCAATAGTAATATGCGGCAACCAAGAATAAGGCTTATAATAGCTACTTATCTTAACTCCTGGCAAATCCTTAAAAGCCTCATAGACACGTGCCTGCAAGTCAAATAAATACTCATTAATATAAGGCGCAAGATAAAGTACACGGGGCATAAGCTGCCCCACCGTAACAATTGAAATCTCACCAGACTTAAGTTTAGTGTTATCTTGCAAGGTAAGTTTCTCAAAATTTGGAATCAACTCTTCCACCGCCCTTGCCTCAAGAGCTAAAAGAGTCAGATGTGCTGGCACTTTGTTAGCTATGTAAAAATCATTTCCCGAAGCTAACGCCACTTTTTTTATGTAATCCTCTAAGGTTTTATTACTTGTTTCATCAAAATAAGCAGACACTAAATACATTATCATATCCTCTCATTCCTTGCTGACTGACAGTCTCATATTACTGTCTTAATAATTATAAGCATTAATAAATTAATTTGTAAAATCAAAACAAAAAAATTTCTTAATCACCACACCCCCGACTAGTACTAGTCGGGGGTGTGGCTTTAGCGAAATGGAGTATATAAACTATAGCAAGTAATCCTTATTAACTTTCTTTAGAATGTAAACTTATTAACTTCTGCATCTAGTCGTGAGGAAATGCTAGCATTTGTGTTGGCTGCTTCCTTATTACCTTGCATATGTTCTGACATTTCTGAGACGAGATCTACTACCTGAGAAATGCCCTTTACGCTTTCCTCTGCTGCAATGGATACGCCATTAATTGCCTCAGATACTGCTTTTATTGAACTTTCAATATTTCCTGAGGCATTGTCTACATTTGTAAGCATGTCACTAATATGCTTAGCGTCTTCGCCGTATTGGATGCCAAGATCCATTAACTGAGTGTAACCAACAATGGTCTTATCCTGTACAAAATCCACCATCTTAGTAGATTCCTCTGCTAGCTCACGTACATTTCCAATAACCTCTTCACTAATCTGCTGAATCTGCTTAGCAGTCTCTGCTGAATTATCCGCTAGGGAGCTAATTTCCTGAGCTACGATTGCAAAGCCCTTTCCATACTCACCTGCACGAGCCGCTTCAATAGAGGCATTTAAAGAAAGCAAGTTAGTTTGTGAAGCAATATCAAGAATTGTCTGAGTTAAGGCACTGATACGCTCAACATCCTTTGAACGCTCAATCTTAACATTAAGACTTTCTGTGATTTTCTCTGCAGTCTCCTTAACCTTCTTTGTCTCCTTTTCAGCGTTTGCCCTGACTTCAAGGGCACGCCTTTCCATATCGATGGCAAATTCATTTCCAGTCTTTACATTTGCATCCATTTCCTGAATGCCATCCTTGATTTGCTTAGTATTTCCCTGAATCTCAAGGATAGAAGATGAAGTTTCCTCCATGGCTGCGCTCATTTGGTTCATGTTATCAGAAACGCTGCCTAGCTGCTCATCTGTCTTAAGAATTAAACTCAAGGCCGTATCAACACTGCTTGATAATTCTTTAGAACTTCCATAAATAGAACTTACAACACTTCTAATATAATCAAGAAGCTTATTGATACTATCCGCAATATCTGTAACTTCGTCATTTCCACGAAGCTCAATCTCACGAGTTAAATCGCCATTATTACTAACTAAATCATTGATTTTCTCATCAACCACTAAAAGACCCTTAGTAATATTTCCTGACATCCATATTGAAATAACTGCGGAAACTAAGACAAGTACAACACCTATTAAAATGATTATGCGAACGATACCATTTAAAGAAGCCATTAAATCATCCACAATATAATCAACTCCAAGGACTCCCACAATTTCCCCTGAGGAATCATGGATTGGTGCATAGGCTGTGATGTAGTGCACACCCTTACTTGTCACTTCTATCTTTTTGTTAGCCGTACCATTATCACTAATTGCAGAAGCGTAAAGACTAGAGGCCTTAGAGCTAGCTACCGTTCCTATGGCTATTTTCTCCTCAGTAAGAGTTGAAAGATAGACCAACTTATCGTTTCTCTTAGCTAAAGTGTATACTGCGTTTACATTTGCAGAATCCGCCACTTGCTGCATATCTGTAAGCATTACCGTGTTGGCGTAGCTGTCATCCGCGCCTTCCTCTAAAATGCTCATTAAATTACCATTCAACTGATTTGCAGCCACCTTAACAATCGCCAAAGTATTCTTGGCAGAAGAATTTACATAACTTGAACGAACGTAGATGTATGTAGTAATTCCCATGGCAACACAAATCAACAAATTTGTTAAAACTGTACCTAGCAGGACTTTAAGTCTTATGCTAAATCGATTAGTTCGATTATTTTTCATTGTCACGCCCTCCATTAACTATTCAGCGTTTAAAGAATCAACAATTGCCTGGGACATATATTCTCCGTTAGCCGCCGCAAAGTCGGAATATGCCTTATCTATGGCAACGCCCTCCACTACAACTTGATAAATCAGCTCTTTCTTTAGCTTAAACAAATCATCGTTGTAGCTTGAATATGCGTCAGTTCCATATGGCAAATCCGCCATTTTGCTATTAGCATTAAAGGTATCCGCTGATTCCTTCTGACTTTCAGAAATACTACTAGCCCCCGGGTTGTTAACAAGAGGAACAATGGCCAACATATGGTCAATGTGATTTTTTTCGTATTTTGTGGAAACCGGACTAAAGGTCCACAAGGTTTCCATTTCCCCGCCGTCTAGCATTGTCTCAAGAAAATATTTATAAACCCCTGCAGGATTGGTGCATGCAGAAGTTATCGCCCACACTGGTGCAACACGCTCTAAATAGCTTCCTGTTTCTTCTAATGGTTTAATTGCAACTAGTTCCCCATCAAGGCCCGCTTCAACGAGCTTTCCTGATAAGGTCTTCGCCCAGTTTCCTGCCCAATAAGTAAACACGCCGAATTTGTCAGCATAGAACTTATCACGACATGTTCCGGTTCCATTTTCTGCAATTTCAGGATCTATATAACCTTTTGAAAATGCATCTCTTAATCGAAGCAATGCATTTTTCATGCTATCCTCCAAAAATCCGTCCGCCCAGCTTCCATCGTCTTTCTTGTAAAAGGAAGGATATGCGTCCTGATAAAATTCCGGAAGATAATTGACGTAAGGTGCTTCGTTGTTGATTATTCCAGCTGCTGAGACCCCGTAAGTATTGCCACTTACGCCATCTCCATCTGGATCTCCCTTTGAAAATGCATCTAACATATTTAAGTATTCTTCATAATTTGTAGGCGCCTCTAGCCCTACTCTATCAAGCCAAGCCTTCTTAATGTAAGTAATACAGCCGTTTCCTCGAGTTGGTGAGATTCCATACAATTTGTTATTAATTCGAATGCCATCAATTAGTGATGCATTGCCTGCTGCCTTTATGGATTTTTCTAGATTCGAGCCCGCATAGTAAGAGCTGATATCTGCTAGATAATCCTTGGCGGCATAAGTGGTATAGTAGGTTGAACTAAGTAGCACAACGTCTGGCAAGTTTCCACTACTAAACATTTCTCCTACCTCATCATAATAAGTGCTATGCTCCGGTTGAATGATTTCCAAATCAATACCGGTTAATGCCTCCCATTGAGCTTCAAACTCGTCCCTTCCCTTGCCAGCTGTCACTAGTGTACCATCCACCATCATGGTGATTTTACTAGGCTTTGCGGCAGTTGAATAACCATAGTCTGTCTTCGTATCAAAAGACACGCCCGTACTCTCTGAATTACTATTTGTAAGACTACATGCATTAAGTAAAACGCATGTAGCAATCAAGAAAGCAGCTGGTCCTTTTCGTTTAAGCACATTACCACCTCCTGCACATTTATATACTATATAAAGTATACTATTGTACATGGTGGACTGTCAATTGGTATGACAACATAATAAGAAGTATGTGAAAAAGTTTGGAATGTTTGCTATCTTGCTATGTTTCAGGCTTTTGCGCTCCTTGGATTTTGGGGACTGGCGGGGCTGTGCCTTTCCAACTTGCAATATAATTCTTTATAAATTATCGTCACCCCAGCCTTTACAAATATCTACCCAACCTTCCGCGCCAGATGCCTTTTCTAACTCTGCCGGCGTTAGCTTTACAGATGTAAATTCATTACCACCTGCTGGATGAACAAATTCAAATCGCTTCATAGAAACATCCAACCAAATTGGAATATCTTCCGGTACCGCAAATGGGCAAACGCCACCAGGCTGGAAGCCCGTAATTTCCTTAACTTTATCGCGTGGAATCATATGTGGCTTTGTATGAAAATATGATTTAAACTTAGAACTGTTAACCTTTCCATCTCCAGCCATTACAACCACTACTGGCTTTTCATCCACCACAAAAGACAATGTCTTTGCAATCTCTGGCTCACTACATCCAATCTGTTGTGCCGCATGCTCCACAGTATCAATAGTTTCTGTGTGTTCTGTAAGTCTGTCACCTAGTGCCTTCTCATCAAGAAACGCCTTCACCTTCTCATTAATCATTTTCCTACCTCCATTTTCAACTAAATGTCACTTTGCAAATAATCTATTTAGTGAACAAAATCTAAATACAATACTATTTAAAGCCCCTTATTAATTTGTTTCTCCATCTTGACATGAGGAATACCATCCTCCATAAATGGCTCTGATACCACTTCAAAGCCTTCTTTTGCATAATAGCCTATGGCATATTCCTGGGCTTCAAGGTATATTTTCTTAGCCTTTAGCCGCTCTGTTGCTACCCTTACGCCTTCATGGAGGATCTGTCCTCCAATGCCTTTACCATGTTCCAGGGTAACAACTCTTCCAATCTTTGCCACACCGGAAGCTTCTTCATGGTCTTTCCAGAATACCCTGAGGCACCCTGCAACTCTCCCGGAATCGTTATAGCAAAATACATGTATCGCATCCTGATCCTTATCATCCATATCCTGATAAATACACTCCTGCTCTGTGACAAATATCTCAAATCTTGTCTTTAATATCTCGTAAAGCTCTGTAGTACTGAGCTCATTAAAATGCTTAACTATCAATT
>NZ_JAEEVD010000079.1:0-6730 GCF_016290755.1 Lachnospira sp. | reverse complement strand
TGTAACCCCATCATACTCTTCACTAATAGGAACTCCGGAAGCCTCTGTTTCTGCATAGTAGCTAGTACCTAGCTTATCAAGTCCGGATGGATTAGTGAACTGATAAAGTGCAATTTTATAACCAATTGGCTGTGGGTTGTTATCCTCATCTGGATATAATAACTCCCCTTCAGTTGATATTGTAATAGAACTTACTTGATAAGTATCATCTAAAATGATTTGCTGTCCATCCACATCTAGCACCGGATAACCTTCTGCTGTTGCAAGCATCATGCCTTCTGTGGCGGTTGCCATATATAAATTACCGTTTCTTGTATAAACTGTATCACCATCAAGATTAGTTACTGCAAAAAATCCATCACCAATAATAGCAAAGTCTGTGTCGCTATCAGTGGCATTTAGAGGTCCTTGTGTAAAATATGATGTAATAGAAGAAACTCTAGTACCAAGACCTACCTGTGCTGCTACTGGCTTTTGTTCCATATTTGCAGTAGTAGTTTTACTTTGTAAATCCTGATATAAAAGGCTCTTAAACTGAGTGGACTCTTGCTTATAGCCAACAGAGTTTACATTAGCAAGGTTATTAGCAATTGTATCTACACTAGTCTGCTGCGATATCATTCCTGATGCAGCAGTCCACAATGATCTCATCATAGGACATTACCTCCAAATGTATATTATCTTCTAGTTCATATATCTTATCGGACAATCCTTAGAGATACTTAACCCCTAAATTAAAAAAACGGATTTAATTGTCAAGACTCGCTCGCGGAGCTTGTACTCCGACTGAGTTAATAATTAAATCCGTTATATTCTATAATTCTGAAATTGTCACCATCTTAGATAACATAGTATCTATGGAGTTCATAATCTTCTGATTACTTTCAAAGTTTCTAGCAATGGAAATCATATCAATCATCTCCGTTACTACATTGATATTGGACGCTTCTAAGTAACCTTGATTAACAGTTGCTGTGGCTTCCTTTTCCGTATAGCCATCTACTGTTTGAAACATATTCTCGCCATAAGCCTCTAAATAATCGTAATCTTCAAAATCTACCAACGCAAATTTATCAATATATACATCATCTGCATAAATATTACCTAGGACATCCACACTAAATTCGTCAGTGTTAGTTGGAATCTGAATATATCCATTCTCACCAAGAACATAATCTCCATCCTTAGTTAAAAGATATCCATCAGCATTAATCTGAAAGGCACCATCTCTCGTATACATAGTGGATGTTGTTCCGGACTTATTGGTAAATTCAATAGAGAAGAAACCACTTCCTGAAAGAGCAAAATCAAATTCGCTTTCAGTACTTCTAAGGGCTCCTTGATCCCAGCATCTATAACTCTCACCAATCTTCGCACCAAGATTTAAATCACCAATATACTGATTAACATAGTTTACTGATGAATCATTAACCTTGATTCCATAAACAGTATCAAAGGACTGAGCTGTTAAGCCTTCCTTCTTATAACCTGTTGTAAGGGAATTAGCCAAATTATTAGATACCAAATCTAATCTCTTCTGTTGTAGTGTTAATCCTGAATATGCAGTGTAAAGACCTTTAACCATAGCGACTCCTATCTAGCAATCACCTATAGTCTATCAAGCAAGTTAAAAGTTTAGTCTCTCTATAGACAATTACTTATCGTCTCTGTAACCTGCTAAGAATTCAATAAACTTACCTGTACCAATAGCTACAGCTGTCATTGGATCCTCTGCTGTCATAGTGTTAATACCTGTCTTAGCTTCGATTAAGTCTTCAAGTCCGTTAAGAAGTGCACCACCACCAGTAAGAACGATACCTCTATCAGCAATATCTGATGCTAATTCTGGAGGAGTCTTTTCAAGTACTGAGTGTACTGCTTCAACAATCTGTGATGTTGCTTCTCTTAAAGCTTCTTCTGTTTCTTCTGAAGAAACTTCAACAGTCTTTGGAAGACCTGTAACTAAGTTACGACCTCTAACGTTCATTGTATCAACTTCTGCTCTTGGATAAGCTGAACCAATCTTAATCTTAATATCTTCAGCAGTTCTCTCACCAATTAAGAGATTGTGCTTCTTTCTCATAAATCTAACAAGTGCTTCATCAAAATCATCACCAGCGATCTTAATTGAAGTACTTACAACTGTACCACCAAGTGAGATAACAGCGATATCTGTTGTACCACCACCGATATCAACGATCATGTTACCACATGGTCTTGAAATATCGATACCTGCACCGATTGCAGCTGCGATAGGTTCCTCAATAATAGCAACCTCTCTAGCTCCAGCCTGAAGAGTAGCATCCTCAACGGCCTTCTTCTCAACTTCTGTAACTCCTGAAGGAACACAAACGCTGATTCTAGGCTTCTTAAGCATTCTCTTGCCTACTGCCTTCTGAATAAAGTACTTAAGCATCTTCTCTGTTACTGTGTAATCAGAGATAACACCCTGTCTTAAAGGACGTACAGCTACGATATTACCAGGTGTTCTACCAAGCATTAATCTAGCTTCTTCACCAATAGCCTTAATCTTGTTAGTATCTCTATCAAAAGCTACTACTGAAGGTTCTTTTAAAACTACACCCTTTCCCTTAATGTATACTAAGATACTTGCAGTACCTAAATCTATTCCGATATCTGTTGAAATCATCCTAAATGTTCTCCTTTCAAATCCTGTAGCAAGTTATTCTTGCCCCGCTTCCTCTTATTTAAACAAAATTTTTACACTCAATGTTACACTAAACCCTATGTATATCTTACTTTAAAAACACTTTATAATAAGAAATCACATAGTCGATAAACATTATATACAATTTAGTCAAGTTTTTAAAGTCCTAAATTTAAAAAAACAATAAAATAAGACAAAATATACTTCTGTTTAAATAAGCAAATAAAAGTCTTTGCCATTTAGGGATTTCTAGTAGTATATCGGTAAACGATTTCTAAAACTTAACCCCTTAGAAATATATTTTGTCAAAAAATTCTTATTTAATTCTTAAATCTTACTAATCCTAATTAATTGTATCTAATATCTTATATAAAACCTTATATAAGATATCTGTTTCTTCCTTTGAAAGCTTCAAGCAATTGCCCATCTGTTCTGGAACCTTACATGCCTTCTCTCTTAATTCAAGGCCTTCCTCTGTTAAAGAAACATTAAGAACTCTCTCGTCTCTAGAATCTCTCTTTCTAACTAACCAGCCCTTCTGTTCAAGCTTCTTTAAAACTGGTGTTAATGTACCTGAATCTAAGTAAAGATATTCTCCTAATTCCTTAACATTCATAGATTTATGTTCCCACATTACCATCATTGTTATATACTGTGTGTATGTTAAATCAAGCTCGTCCAAATATGGCTTATACTTCTTAACAATTTCCTTTGATACAGCGTAAAGAGGGAAACATAACTGATTCTCCAACTTTATAGCGTCATACTTATCTTTCATAACAATAATTCCTCCAAAAACTATCTTATACATTTATCTGACATGTTAAATAGGCAATTTAATTGTATTCAATTTATCATATTTTCCTAAAACTTTCAAGCATTTTCCCAAGAACTATTGTATAAGTTCTGTTTTTCTTGTAAAAATCATGGGCTCTAGCTGCAATTTCAAGCCTTTCATCCTCATGGCTCATATAATAATCAATCTTCGCCTCAAGATCCATTAAATCATAATAAATTACACAGGCCCCAATAGCCTCTAAATCTCTTGCTAGTTCGTGGCTGTAATTTGTAAGTAGAAAGCCTCCACAAGCCGCCACATCCACGGACCTTTGATTAATACCTGACTTAATTCCCCTAAGGGTAGGATTAAGATTAATCTTGCTATTTTTATAAACCAAGTACTGACCTTTATATGTATCCACTATGCCCTTATTTACCTTTGAAAATGCATCTCCCTTGTAATCTGTATAAAGAGCCGTATCATATTTCTTTGAAACTTTATCATTTAAAAGACGAGCAAGTTCTAATCTATCAATGTCTCTAATTTCTTTATTACAAAGCATTTCAAGTAAATCAGAATCTCTAATTATCATATCTGGATTTTTTGTAAAATTAAAACATTTTGCAATCTTTTCACCCATATCAGAGCTTACAAATTTTTCTACTATCTCATCACCAAATACCTTTGTTTGAGCCTTTATAATAGCCTCCACATAGCCTCTATTATAACCTTCTAAAGCTTCAAACTGACTCTTATATTCACTAATGCTAGCTATTAAGGAGATGTCCTTTTTATACAAATCATGGTCTTTACTACTAGCTTCTTTCATTTGCCTATCCATTCTGTTAATGCTAGCCGCCAGTGGCATATGAAATACATTTTCAATACCCATATTATTAAACTTGCGCACTTCTGTCTCGTCAAAGTCAAAGACTATATTAAGGGGATTCTTTATAGTTTCAGAATACATGGTGCCACAAGGGCAGTCATAAACCCAAGACATATAAAAGATCTTTTTATTAAAGGCAGCCATGGATAAAACCGGAATATAATTTATGCTAAATAGTAAATCGTAGTTGTCCTCTTCTAATTCCTTTTCAATAAATTTTTGAAAATCCGGCTCGTAAAAGTCACTTTTATGCTCATATCTTACCCTTTTAAATTCGCAGTCTAATTCTTTAAAAGCCTCCATTATGTCTACGCAAATCATCTCATCCCAGCTATAATAAAGTATCTTCATAGTTCCCCCTTAAGCTACAAAGTTTTGCATCTATATAAATTCAGTTCACATTTCCCATATCTAGATTTATTATAACATCAAAAAAGCTTCAGACAAGATTAACTTATCTGAAGCTCTATATTTATTATTATAATTTTATGCCATCTCTACGATTTCTCTAGCTCTCTCAAGGGATGCGTCTATATTTTTACAGAAGTTTTCCTTACCTACGAGGTTAATGAAATCTGCATGTTCCATAACAGACTTTGGCTGATCCTGAACATGGCTAAGTACAAGAGTGATTCCTCTCTTCTTGCAAAGTGTGTAAATGTTCTTTAAAGAACGAAGGGCTGTAACATCCATAGCTGGAACGCCACGCATTCTAATAACTAAAACCTTTACATCAGCGCCAAGTTCAATGTCTACAAACTTATCTGCTGCCGCAAAGAACATAGGTCCAATGATTTCGTAAACTACTGTGTTCTTTGGAACTTCCTTAAGTCTAATAGCCTCTGGGTCATTGTGTTCGTCAATACCCTCACCAATGTACTTCCAAGACTTAATCTCTGTAACATTAGCCATTCTGTTAAGGAAGAGAAGGGCTGCAAGGACAATACCTACGCCAATAGCTACAACTAAGTCAAATACAATAGTAAAGATACAAGTTACAAGTAATACTAAAATGTCACTCTTTGGTGAGTGCTTAAGTAAGTTAAGCATTTCTCTCCAGCCACTCATGTTATAAGCAACCTGGAAAAGAATTGCTGCGATACATGGCATTGGAATCCATGCTGCATAAGGCATAAGCACTACTAAAATAAGTAAAAGAGTAATTGAGTGAACCATACCAGCAACTGGGGTACGTCCACCATTTTTAACATTTGCAGCAGTACGAGCAATTGCGCCTGTAGCAGGAATACCACCAAAGAGGGCTGATACAATATTACCGGCACCCTGTGCTACTAATTCCTGATTAGGCTTATGTCTACTACCAATCATACCATCTGAAACTACACATGAAAGTAATGACTCAATACCAGCAAGGATAGCGATTGTGAAGGCGTCTGGTGTTAAGTTCTTAATCATCTCTAAACTAACATGTGGAACTGTAAGTCCTGGTAACTTATTAGAAATTGTATATAAATCTCCGATTGTCTTAACTTTCATTCCTAACTTTACCATAACAACAGTTACAATAACTGCTATTAAAGAAGCAGGGATTTTTTCTAAAGCCTTAAATCTTGGCCAGATTATTAAAATAGCTAAAGCTACTACACCTACGATTAAAGCCTGATAATTAAAGGTGTCGATTGACTCTATACAAGCCTTAATCTTATCCATAGTTTCAATAGGGGATGTCTTAAATGTTAAACCTAAAAAATCCTTAATCTGTCCAACTAAGATAGTTACTGCAATACCAAAGGTAAAGCCTGTTGTAATAGTATAAGGGATAAATCTAATAAGATTTCCAAACTTTAAAAAGCCCATAACAACTAAGATAATACCGGCCATAATAGTCGCTACTACAAGGCCATCCATTCCATTCTTAGCAACAATACCTGCTACAATTGTGGCAAAGGCTGCTGTTGGTCCAGCAATCTGAACATTACTTCCGCCTAAAAATGAAATAACAAAACCTGCAAAAATCGCAGTGTAAATACCCTCTTCTGGACCTACGCCAGATGCAAGTGCAAGGGCAATGGATAATGGTAACGCAATAATCGCTACGATGATACCTGAAACAAAATCCGCTGCAAACTGCTTCTTTGAGTAGTTCTTCATACAGTCGAATAGCTTTGGTACAAACTGATTCATGATACACTTCCTACTTTCTATTTTTTATCTAAATATAAATTTTTTATAAACCGTTTGTAAAATTACCATACTGTAGGAACTTTTTCAAGGTATTTCTTAGAATAAAACATATAGATATATTTTTGTAAAGCGGACATTCGGAATCCGCTTCGCTACTTCCTCATGAACGCAGTGGCACTTTGTGCCACCTGTCAGAAGGGGCTTTAACCCCTTCTGACACTAGTAAGCTTTATACCCCCGCTTAAAG
>NZ_JAEEVD010000032.1:0-29027 GCF_016290755.1 Lachnospira sp. | reverse complement strand
TTTCTGTTAAGGTAGGAGATGAAATTTTAGGTCACACCCTAGATGGTCTTGGAAATCCCACAGATGGCTTTAAGCTTGAAACTAGCAAAGAGTATTCTGTTGAAGCCGCACCACCAGATCCTATGGATAGGGTAATTATTAATGAAGTGCTTCCTCTTGGAGTTAAGGCAGTAGATGGACTTCTAACTGTTGGTAAGGGGCAAAGAATTGGTATATTTGCAGGTTCAGGTGTTGGAAAATCCACCCTTCTTGGTATGTTTGCAAGAAATACTAAGGCGGATATTAATGTAATTGCCTTAATTGGCGAGCGAGGAAGAGAAGTAAGGGAGTTTATTGAAAGGGATTTAGGTCCTGAGGGTATGAAGCGAAGCGTGCTTGTAGTTGCTACCTCAGATAAGCCTGCCCTTATTAGAAATAAGGCAGCAAAAACTGCCACAGCCATAGCAGAATATTTTAGAGACCAGGGAAAGGACGTGCTTTTAATGATGGATTCACTGACACGTTTTTCCATGGCACAACGTGAAATAGGTTTGGCATCTGGTGAGCCGCCAGTTACAAGAGGTTATCCACCTTCAGTTTATTCTGAAATGCCAAAGCTACTTGAAAGGGCTGGAATGTCAGATAAAGGTTCTATTACAGGTCTTTATACAGTCTTAGTTGATGGCGATGATTTTAATGAGCCCATCACTGATACTGCAAGATCTATTCTTGATGGTCATATTATGTTATCTAGAAAACTTGGACATCAAAATCACTATCCAGCAATTGATGTTTTACAAAGTATATCAAGATGTATGAGCCAGATTGCAAGTCCTGAACATAAAAAAATGGCAGGACGACTAAAGACTGTTATGGCAACCTATAATGAAGCAGAGGACTTAATTAATATTGGAGCCTACAGGTCTGGTTCTAATAAAAATATTGACTATGCCGTTTATAAAATCGACAAGGTTAACGCCTTTTTATGCCAGCAAACAGATGAGAAGTTTAGTTTTGATGAAGAACTTGCCCTTTTAGCTGACATTTTCTCAGATTATGAAAGCTTTGAAAAAGGGGAACTTAACCTATCTGGTGTAAAGCGAAAGTAGGGAGTGAGTAGTCTATGGCAAAGTTTGTTTATAGGATGGAAAATGTATTAAAACTTAAGGAACAAATCGAGAGCCAAAGACAGATGGAATTTGTACAGGCACAAAATAAAGTTCTTGAAGAAGAGGAAAAAATGAAGGCCTTAATTAATCGTTACAGAGGATATGTAAATGATCAAAAGGAGGCCTCAAAAAATAAAATTAGCATTGTAAATTTACGACATTTTGGAGACTGTATAAGAGTTACAAAGGAGCTAATAAAGGCAGAAACGGTGCAAGTTAAGGTTGCAAAAAAGAATTTGGAGGTTGCACAAAAACGACTTGCAGATGCAGTTATGGAAAGAAAGATTCAGGATAAGTTAAAGGAAAGAGCCTTTGAAGAATTTAAGCAGGAATTAAGTAAGGAAGAAATGAAAGAGATTGACGAAGTTATTAGTTTTAATTACAATAATCGTAGTATTTGAACGCAGTGTAAGCAATTTTAAAGAGTAGCTAGTTTACTAGACAAAAGGGGAGGTCTATATGGCTAAGAAAAAGTCTAAGGACGAAATTGAAGACGAGTTACAAAACGAAGATGAAGAAAAAGAAGGCGGGATATTAGCTAAACTTGGCAGTATCTTTATTGCTTTAATTGTCATAGCTATTTGGCTTGCAATCTTTGCCCTACTAATTAAGATGAATGTAGGGGGGATTGGTAGTATGTTGCGCCCTTATTTAAAAAATGTACCGGTAATAAATATGATTTTGCCAGAGGGTTCTGATGAGGAGATTGCAAAAGAAACTGGCAGTAGCTATAAAACCCTAGCAGAAGCCCTTGATAGAATTAATGAGTTAGAGGCTCAAATTGAGGAGTATGAAAATAATGGCCAGACAGAAAAAATCTCAGAGCTTGAAGCAGAAGTAGCAAGACTTAAGGTCTTTGAAGAGAATGCAGAATACTATCAGCAGCTAAAGGATAAGTTTGATACAGAGGTTGTTTATACAGATAACGCCCCTGATATTGAAAACTATAAATCCTGGTATGAGTCTATTGATGCAGATAATGCGGCCAAAATCTATGAGCAGGTTATAAAAGATTTAGCTTATTCTGAGGCGGTAAAAGAGTGGGCTAGTACCTTTGGTAGTATGGAAGCTGCCAATGCTGCAGCAATTTTAGAGGAAATGACAGGAGATACAGACCTTGTGGCAGATATTTTACTAAATCTTGATACAGATGTTAGAGCTGCTATTATGGCAGAGATGGATACTGTCTTTGCTGCTAAGCTAACAAAGATTATGTACCCATAGCTTAAAAAATAAAGATTACAACCCTTTCTAATTAGGAAAGTTTTTTTAGGAAAATGTTACTAATTAGAAAGGGTTATTTTTGTGCCTGTAATTAGAAAACTTGTACTAAATTAGCAGCTATTCACTTCCGATATATTTTTTGAAAGGAGGTAGTAGATGCAACTAGCCAATTTAGAAACTAGCTTAAAGCTAAACTTTAACAGGGTTCCAAACAGCACATCATCAAAATTATCGGGCCCTGAGACTAATCCTTTTGGACAAGTTTTAAAAAACACACTAAAGACAAGTAAAAGCACATCAAAAGAAACTAATGAAAGCTTTGCAAGTACACAGACAAAGCAAGTTAAAACTAATGATAATAATACTAATAAGGCTGATTTTGATAATGAGATTAAAACTTCTAATAATGAACTAGAAGCAAGCGTAAACAAGTTAGAAGAAGTAGATGAAAGCACATCAATTCCTACAGATCTTATTAATGAAGAAGCCAAGGAAATTATTAGTGAAATCGCAGACCTACTTGATATTGACAGCGATGAAATTATTGAAACCATGGCAAGTCTTAACATGAATGTATTTGACCTATTTGATTTATCAAAGATTCAAGAACTTATGTTAGAACTAAATGGCGAGGGTGAAATTGCTTTAATTGTAGACGGAGATTTTTCATCTAAGCTTGAAGACATATTAGCATTTGTAAAGGACAAAATAGAAGACTTAGCAGAAAGTTTTGATATTCCAGTTGAAGATCTTAGAAAAAATTTTGAGGGAGAGAAAAATATCTTTGAGGGAATATTCCTTAAAGAAGACAATAAAGAGTTAGTAGATACTAGTAAGCTAAATGCACAAAGCCAGGTTATAAGTCCTAAGGAAGCTTTTAACGAAGCTTCATTAGAAGAACCAAAGGAGGATTCACTAGAATCGGTAATTGAAGAAAAAACAATTATTAATCTAGAAAAAAATCCGGCCCAGGCAAATGAAAATGCAAGTTCTAATGAAAAGGGGCAAGACATTTTTAATAACAAAAAGGAAGACTTAAATACAGTAACAGTTAATAATCAGACAGTAACTTCCGATGTTTATAAAAATTTTGCCAACGCATTAGAATCCATTGAAAACACTACAATCAATCAGGTAGACGTAGCAAGACAGGTAATTGATCAAATCAAACTAACTAGCAGTCAGAATCTAAATCAGATTGAGGTAATGTTAAATCCTGAAAATCTTGGCTCAGTACATGTAACAGTTACAGCTAAGGAAGGAATTATAACAGCAGAACTTACAGCTACTAATGAGGCGGTTAAGAAAGCCCTAGAAAATCAGATGCAGACCTTAAAGGAAAACTTTAATAATCAGGGAATTAAGGTTGAGGCAGTTTCAGTAACTATTGAGAGCCACTCTTTTGAGGGAAATACTAGTTTTGAAGGGGATACAAGCAAGGACAATTTAGGACAGGATAAGAAAAAAAGAATGAATCTTGATTTAAGTTCGCTAAATGACCTTGATTTTGAAGAGCTAACTGCCGATGAAATAAGAGCAAGGGATTTAATTGAAAACGGCGATGCTTCCGTTTCTTATTTAGCATAAAAGAAAGGAGTTTTTTATGGCATCAGAAGTAGGAGTTTGGTCGCAGGTTAATGCCGATGGCAGCGTTTCACAAACCGCTACAACAATGAGTTCAAGTCTTAGTTCTATGGGTTCTACAAAAAGTAAGACAACAATTGATGTAGACGGATTTTTACAGTTAATGGTAGCTGAAATGCAAAACCAAGACCCATTAGAGCCAACAGATAATTCAAAATACATGGCTCAGCTTGCTACATTTACACAGGTAGAAGCAACAACAGAAATGAATGACAATCAGATTAAGCAAACAGCTTCTAACTTAGTTGGTAAATACGTAATTATGAAAACTAGTACAAATAATGACGGTTTTGTTGGTGGCAAGGTTGATTATTGGGAAGAGATAAGCGACGTTTTATATCTAGGCATTGGAGATAAATTATATGACATTAAGGATTTAGACACAGTAATGGACGATGAATATTTCGACGTTTGGTCAGCACAGTAATCTAAAGAAGAGGTGACCGATATGAATAATATTGTAAATGGAAATATTAACTCAATTGAAGCTATGACCGATGCCGTACTTAAGTCTACTAAGCAAACTAGTAAGACAAATGAGTATAGCGGTCCAAGTTTTAAAGATATATTTAATTCAAAAGCTTCTATTGATTCCGTTATTTCAAATAGTAGTATTGGCCAGGTAAAATTTTCAAAACACGCAAATCAGAGACTTGAAGAAAGAGACATAAATTTAAGTGATGAACAATTAAACAGGCTAGAAGAAGGAACACAAAAAGCAATTTCTAAAGGAATAAAGGAATCTTTAGTATTAGTTGATAACCTTGCATTTATAGTTAATACAACTAACAAAACAGTTGTAACAGCGATGGATAGTCAATCTAATGAGGAAAACGTATATACCAATATTGATGGAGCTGTTGTAATTTAGCCGGACCTTTTGGAGGTTAACATCCCAGACTGCTTGAAGGGATGAGCAACATTTTCTATTAATATGGTGTCATCGTGATTAACCTAATTGCATTAGTGGAAACACTATCAACCTAAATTAGGAGGACAAATATTATGATGAGATCATTATTCTCTGCTGTGTCAGGTTTAAAGGCACATCAGACAAGAATGGATGTAGTTGGTAATAATATTGCCAATGTAAATACAGTGGCTTATAAGTCACAGTCAATGACATTTTCAGAAGTTTTTTATCAGACAACACAAACTGCTTCAGGACCTAACGATAATAAAGGTGGTACAAACCCAAAACAGATTGGTTTAGGTTCATCAGTAGGAAGTATTGCAACTGCAGTTTCTACAGAAGGTGCATCAGAGCGTACAGATAATCCATATGATTTACAGATTTCTGGTGACTCTTTCTTTATTGTAAGTAGTGCAGGAAATACATACTTTACAAGAGCTGGTAACTTTAAAGTAGATGAAAGTGGTGCTTTAGTTACATCAGACGGTGCTAATGTAATGGGTTGGCAGACAGACGATGATGGTAATGTTGTAAAAGATATTGTGTCAAAGCTTTATGTTACAAGTTCACAGTTTACTTATACAGCACCTGCAAGAACAACTGCTCTTACACTTTCAGGTAATATCAATGCTTCTTCAACAGAAGCAATAACAACAACTATGAACTTCTATGATAGTTTAGGTAATTCTTATCAGGCAACGGTAACACTTGATTATGTAGACTCAGGTTCTGATACAGTAAAAACATATAATATTAACCCAGTTTCAATTTCACAGAATGGTTCAATTACAAATCTTTCCTTTGATGTTTCAGGTCAGATTAGCTTTAATGCCGTAACTGGTGCCTCACTTGAATCAAACAGCGAAATCGTTTTAACTCTTAATAATAATGGCTCAGGATCAACAGGGGTTTTACTTGATACAGTAGGTGCTGAAAATACATATCAGATTAGTCTTGATGCCACAGGTCTTACAATGTATTCAGATAAGACATCAGTTAAGTCTTCAATGGGTATTACAAATGATGGTTTAACTACTGGAGCTGGTAAGGCTACAGGTACAATGACTTCTGTAGGTATTGATACTTCAGGCTGTATCGTTGCAAGTTACAGTAACGGTGATACAGTAACAATTGGTCAGATTGCAGTAGCAACTTTTGCTAACCCAGAAGGTCTTGAAAAAGCAGGCGAAAACCTTTGGGCTGCAACTCTTAACTCGGGTTTATTTGATGGAATTGGTACAGATGTAACAGCTGGGGATGGAAAAATTACCTCTGGCGTATTAGAGATGTCAAATGTAGACTTATCATCAGAGTTTACAACAATGATTACAACTCAGAGAGGTTTCCAGGCTAATTCAAGAATCATTACAGTATCAGATACAATGCTTGAGGAATTAATCAACTTAAAGAGATAAATTTTAGCATTTAACATTAGAGGCGCTAATTTTAGCGCCTCTTTTTTTCTCCGTGCTAATAAAGAATTTTAAAAACTAATCTTTATGAAAATGTATTTATAAGGATAATTTGCATAACATAGCTAGGCAATAAGTACTATACAATTAGTGTAAAAGTATTGAAAAACTAAAATAATAGAAAAATATTAGCGAAAAATGATACATTTTCAAAAAAATATGTTAGAATAAAGAAAAATAGTGGTTAAAATAAATATATATTATTGCTTTATTTAGCTAAAAGTGTTTTAATATTATTAGTGAACATCGTGACAAATTACATAAGAGTCTTGGGGGAAAGATATGATTGACGTTACTAGATTTAATGATAAAAAGTTCGTGCTTAATGCTGAGCTAATCGAATCCATAGAAGAGACTCCAGACACAGTCATTACTTTAACTAATGGGCATAAATATCTCGTAAAAGAGACGGTTGATGAGGTTATAGATAAGGTCTATAGCTACAAGTCTAGGATATTTTCTCAATTCGCAAAGGTAAATGATAACTAATTAAACTTTTAAAGAAGGGTGGGTCTTTAAATGGATATAGCTACATTAGCGGGTATTGTCCTTGGTTTGGTCATGGTATTATTCGGTATTATTTCTTCAGGTGGCGTGGCTGCCTTAGGAAACTTCATTGATGTACCATCCCTTATTATTACAATTTTTGGTTCCTTAACATCCCTTATGGCCTCATATACAATGGCCGACTTTACCGGCGGTTTTTCAGGTATTGGCGTTGCTATGAAGGACCCTAAACTAGATCATGGTGCAGTAATTACTAAGATTATTGAGCTTTCAAATGTGGCTCGTAAGGAAGGTTTACTTGCTCTTGAAGAGATTGCTAGAGGTCTTGAGGATCAGTTTATGCAAAAGGGAATTTTACTTATTGTAGATGGTACTGAACCTGAACTTGTAAGAGGAATTCTTGAAACAGAACTTATGAATATGGAAGCAAGACATAAAAACAAAGCTGGCTTTTTTGATGCTTGGGCAGCTCTTGGTCCTGCCTGGGGTATGATTGGTACACTGGTAGGTCTTGTTAATATGTTAAAGAACTTATCAGATGCTTCAACAATCGGTCCTAATATGGCCGTTGCCTTACTTACTACACTTTATGGTTCGCTTCTTGCTAACTGGATTTGTACACCAGTTTCTAATAAGTTAAAGCAAAGAGCAGCTATTGAATTTCAGTTAAAGGAAATTGTAATTGAAGGTTTACTTTCAATTCAAGCTGGTGAAAACCCTAGAGTTATTGAGGAAAAGTTAAAATCCTTCTTAGCACCAAAGGCTAGAGAGGCTATTTCTTCGGAGGGAGGTGCTTAAAATGGCAAAAAAGACAGAAGATGAAGCTCCAGCTGGATCTCCAGCCTGGATGGCCACATTCTCAGATCTTATGAATTTGCTTCTTTGCTTCTTCGTATTACTTTTCTCTATGTCTAGTACAGATGCAGGAAAGTTTGAAGAAGTAGCAGCCAGTTTAGCAGCTTCTTTTAGTATTTTGCCATCTGGTGGTTCCGCACTATCCTCAGAAGGTGTTTTGGTAAATAGTGGCGCTAGCCAGTTAAATGAACTTAGCACCTACTATAATAGCATGGGTCTTAATGCAGAAGGTGAGACAGATACTGAAGTGCAGGATGCCTATGAGCAAGTTCAAGAAGAAGGTCAGGCAGAATCTGAGCAAATGGCAGAGGAAATTACTGAAAGCCTTGCAGCCTCAAATGTTGCAGATCAGGTAGAGGTAACAGCCACAAGTAAATACGTAGTATTAAATCTTAGTGGCGGTGTCTTATTTGAATCAGGAAGCTATGCCATAAGAGAGGATGCTAAAACCCTTTTAAAGGCAGTTTCAGTGGCAATAAAAGAATATGATGGAAATATTATTTCTATTGAAGGCCATACAGATAATGTGCCAATGCATTCAGCTCAAATTGAAGATAATATGATGCTCTCCCTTTATAGAGCTTATAGTGTTTACCGTTTCTTTGTAGATGAATACGGATTTTCTGAAGAGACCATGACAAGTTCTGGTCGTGGTGAAAATGTACCTATTGCCACAAATGAAACAGCAGAGGGAAGAGCACTAAACAGACGAGTAGAGATTAAGATATATAACAATATTAATTCATAAAATCTAAAGCGAGGTGGAAATTAGTGAAGAAAAGTATGTTAAACGTAATTATTTTGGCTCTTGTATTAATTAATTTAGTTTTAACGGCAGTATTAACATTTACATTAGTACAAACCAATACAAAGACTAATAGCCTTATAACCCATATTGCCGAAATAATCGATTTAGATGTTGCAGGGGGAACAACGGATTCAAGTTCTTCATCATCCTCAACAGATTTATCTAATATTGAGTATATCAGTGTAACAAATGGTGAAGAGACAACAATTACTGTAACTTATGTTGGCGCTCAGACTCACTATGCGGTATTAACTGTAACTATTGGTGTGAATAAGTCCCACAAAGACTATTCAGAAAAGATTACAACAATTAAAAACAACATGACTTATATTGTTAACACAATCTCAACACTAGCTACAGAAAAATATACATATCAGACAATTGCTACAAATACAAAGGATTTCCAGAATGACTGTTTAGAGGCATTACAAGAACTATTCCAGACTAACTGTATCTATTCAGTACTTGTAACACCGGTTGTGCAGTAATTGTAGCGTTTGTTTTACAAACGCTACACGTGTGCGAGCAGATTGCGAAGCAATTCTAATGCGAGCACTTCCCGTAGTTGTGGCAACAGCTTTAGCTGTTGTCATCTAGCCTGAGCCTTATTGCGAAGCAATTCTAATGGCGAAGGTTCCCGTAGTTGTAGCGTTTTGAAGGAGAGGATTTGAAAAGAGAGGTGGGAGTAAATGAGTGAAGTTCTTTCACAAAATGAAATTGATAACCTCTTAAAAGCACTTAGTAGTGGTGAACTTGATGTAGATGAGATGAAAAACTCCGACGAAAAGCAAGTTAAGAATTACGACTTTGCCAGACCGTCTAAGTTTGCTAAGGAGCATTTAAGAACACTAGAGATTATTTTTGAAAATTTTGGACGTTTGCTTGCAACTAATTTACCAGCTTATCTTCGTAAATCAGTTACAGTAGATGTAGTAAACTCAGAAGTCGTAATTTATTCCGAGTTTTCAAACGCCCTTTCAAATCCTGTGTTACTAGGAGTTGTGGGAATGAATCCCCTAAATGGCTCTGTAATTATGGAAATGGCTTCAAACCTTGGTTTTGCCATAGTAGATAGACTACTTGGCGGACAGGGAAATGCCCTTGAAAAGGAAAGAGAATTTTCAGAAATCGAGCTTACTATTATTGAAAGAATTTTATCTATCTGTGTTAATCTAATGGAAGAACCTTGGGAAAATGTGGTAAAAGTACAGCCAAGACTAGAAAGAATCGAGACTAATTCCCAGTTTGCTCAGATTATATCACCAACAGAAACCATAGCCATTGTAACTATGAATCTAAAGATTGGTGATGTGGAAGGCCTTATGAATGTGTGTCTTCCATTTACAACACTAGAACCTGTTATGGATAAGTTAAATACAAAATATTGGTTTGCTAACATGCAAGAAAAGGGTGGCGAGACCTTTGAACGTGAAATTGAAAGCATGATTTCAAGGTCAGAGATCCCAATTAAGGCAGTTTTAGGAAAATCAAATATTAGCGTGGCAGATTTTGTTGGCCTACAATATGGGGATATTATTAGAGTCAACAAAAAGGTAGAACAAGAGCTTGATATTTATGTAGGTAATATTAAAAAGTTTAAAGCCTTGCCAGGTTATTTTGAAGATAAATATGCAGTGAGGGTTACAGAAGTTATAAGAGAGGAGGATACATAAAGCTATGGATGGAATGCTATCACAAGATGAAATCAATGCTCTCCTAAGTGGTATGTCCACAGATTCAGACGATGGCGGAGGGGTAGAAGAGCCATCTGAGAGTGCTGCCGCTGAGTTATCAGGAGAAGATGCATTTAGCTTAGCTGATTCAGAAAAAGATGCTGTAGGAGAGATTTCTAATATAAGCATGGGGACTGCGGCTACAACTCTAAGTTCTCTTCTTAATCAAACAGTTAATATTACAACACCAAAGGTAGATGTATGCAGCTGGGATGACTTATCTCATAAATATGATAGACCGTGTGTTATGATGCAGATTTCCTATAAGGAAGGTCTAGACGGTAATAATGTTTTAGTTTTAAAGGAAAACGATGTAAAGATTATTACTGACCTTATGATGGGTGGAGCAGGTGTTGCAAATGATGACGAACCTTTATCAGAGCTTCATTTAAGTGCCATTGGCGAAGCTATGAATCAGATGATGGGTTCGGCAGCTACATCTCTTTCATCAATGTTTAATAGGAAAATCGATATTAGTCCACCAGTTTCAAACCTTGTTGAAACCTACAATGATGTGGATGAAAATTTACCAAAATTCTTATCAAAGCCTTTTGTTATGGTTGCTTTTAAAATGCAAATCGGTGATTTAATCGATAGTGAAATCATGCAGCTATATCCTAAGGAATTTGCAGAAGAATTACTAGAAATGTTTATGCCAAAGGAAGAGGAAGCACCAGCACCGGCGCCAGAACCAACACCGGCACCAGCAGCCACTGCACCATCACCACCACAGGCAGCCCCAGATCCAAATGCTATGAATGCAGGAATGGGAATGCAGGGAATGCCAATGCAGGGAATGCCAATGCAGGGAATGCCGATGCAGGGAATGCCGATGCAGGGAATGCCAATGCAAGGAATGCCAATGCAGGGGATGCCAATGTATGGCTATGCACAGCCTGATGTTAATGTGGCACCAGCTTCCTTCCAGCCATTCTCACAAGACCTAGGACAGTTAACTGCCCAAGAAAATATTGGTCTTATTATGGATGTACCTCTTGAGGTAACAGTAGAACTTGGTAGAACCTCAAAATCAATTAAAGATATTCTAGATTTTGCACCAGGTACAATTATTGAACTTAATAAAATCGCCGGTGAGCCAGTAGATATCCTAGTTAATGGCAAGTATGTAGCCAAGGGCGAAGTAGTTGTAATCGAAGAAAGCTTCGGTGTTAGAATTACAGAAATTATTAAATAACAACTTTTTTGTAAAAAACAATAGTAAATTTATGATAAATGGTGTATAATACAGTTAAATGATTTTGTGAAAATTTAATTCAGATAGGAGATATTGTATGGCAAAGAATATTTTAATTTGTGATGACGCGGCATTTATGAGAATGATGATTAAAGATATTCTAACTAAGAATGGTTATAATATTGCTGGTGAGGCTGAAAATGGCGCGAAAGCAGTTGAAAAGTACGCTGAATTAAAGCCAGATCTTGTTCTTATGGATATCACTATGCCAGAGATGGATGGAATTGAGGCTTTAAAAAAGATTAAGGCTTCAGATCCTAACGCATCTGTAATTATGTGTTCTGCGATGGGACAGCAGGCCATGGTTATTGAATCAATTCAGTCAGGCGCTAAGGACTTTATCGTAAAGCCATTCCAGGCTGATAGAGTTATTGAGGCAGTGCAGAAAGTAGTAGGATAAATGACAACTAACTTGATTTTAACTAACAGCTTAGACGAAATCGCTGAGTTTGTTACATTACTAGTTATTTTTATAATAGTCATAGGAATTACTTATTTTTCAATAAGAATTGTAGGAAATATTCAAAAAGAAAAGCTTGGGCGTGGAAACATACAAATTCTTGAGACACAAAAGGTATCTAATACCAAGTATATTCAAATTGTGAGGATAGGAAAGAAGTGCTTTGCGATTGCTATATGCAAGGATAGCATAAGCTATTTATGTGAAGTGGATGAGGGAGATTTACAATTTAACACAGATTCATCTATCTCTAAGTCGAGCGCCGAAAGTTTTAAGGCTATAATAGATAAGTTTAAGAAGGACAAGCCAGAAGATTGATGGGGTAGGGATGATTTATGTTGCAGTGGATGAAGAGGCATAAGAAGGCAATTTGTAAAATTTGGCTAATTACTAGTCTAGTTATTTTTGTTAGTCTTTTTGCTAGTGTAAATGTATTAGCAGAAGAGGAGACAACAGCTAGCGCTAATAATTTGATTGATGTTAATATCTCGGCTGGAGATGGCTCTGATATGGCAAGCGTTTTACAGATGCTCTTAGTGTTGACAGTTATTGCATTAGCTCCGTCAATACTTATAATGCTAACTTCTTTTACCCGTATTGTAATAGTGCTTCACTTTACAAGAGCGGCCATTGGAACACAGACTGTTCCGCCTAATCAAGTAATAATAGGTTTGTCCTTATTTTTGACCTTTTTTGTTATGCAACCAACTTTTAATGAGGTTTATACCAATGCCATAGAGCCCCTTTCTAATAATGAGATATCCTTAGAAGAGGCCTATGATATAGGAGTAAAGCCTATTAGAAAGTTTATGTTAAGCCAGGTATCTACAAAGGATCTAGACACATTTTTTAGCGCAGCAGGTGTAGAAGAAGGCTCAATAGAATCTGAAGATGATATTGAAATGCGAGTATTAGTTCCAGCCTTTATTATTAGCGAACTAAGAATTGCATTCATTATAGGTTTCTTAATTTATCTTCCATTTATTGTTATTGATATGGTAGTTTCTTCAACCCTTATGTCAATGGGTATGATGATGTTACCGCCAACTACTATTAGTGCTCCATTTAAGATTTTGCTCTTTGTAATGGCAGATGGCTGGAATTTAATAATTGGAAACCTTTTAAAGACCTTTTAGATAGACATCATAGTTAGTTTAGCTAGCTAAAGAGATTTGGATTTGAATTTTTTAATGTATTACTAAAGGATTTGAGATTTGTTGGGGGATTTAGGATGCAAGTAGGAGACGTAATAACAGTTGCAAGACAGACAATTTGGGTAATTGTTAAAACTTCTGTTCCGCTATTAATAGTATCTATGATAGTGGGTCTAGTTATCAGTTTGTTCCAGACATTAACATCTATTCAGGAACAGACTCTTACTTTCGTGCCAAAATTATTAGCAATAATGTTGGCTCTTATGATTCTTGGAAACTGGATTCTTTCAACAATCGTGGAATTTATGAACAACCTATGGGGAAACTTTGCTACATATATTCGATGATTAAGAGTCTAGAGGATTAAAATATGATAGAATACTCAATTATTATTGACCAGTTTTTAATTTTTATATTGATTTTAATAAGGCTCGCATCATTTTTGTATGTTGCGCCTTTTTTTAATACTAAGGGAATACCAGGCAGAATTAAAATCGGCCTAGCCTTTTTTATTAGCATGATAGTTTATGCTGCAAACCCTAGTTTATCCATTGAGTATAACAGCATGCTTGGCTATTCAATACTTGTATTAAGAGAAGTTTTAGTGGGACTAATACTAGGTGCCTTAAGCCTTATGAGTGTGCAAATTATTTACTTTGCAGGAAAAACTATAGATATGGATATAGGTCTATCTATGGCCCAGCTATACGACCCGACTACTAGAATGCAGACCGGTATTATGGGGAATTTTTATTATTATCTAATTATGCTTATTCTAGTAATTTCAGGCCTTCACAGATACCTAATTGGGGCAATAGTAGAGACCTTTAAGGTAATTCCTCTAGGGGGAGCTATATTTAAGGCAAGCATCTTTGATATAGTCCTAGACTTTATGTCTGACTATTTTATCATCGGCTTTAGAATTGCCCTGCCAGTATTTGCAGCAACTCTTTTACTAAATTGCGTTTTGGCAATTCTTGCAAAGGTGTCGCCTCAGATGAACATGTTTGTTGTAGGTATGCAGCTTAAGATTTTTGTAGGTATCTTTGTAATTCTAGTTACCATCTCTATGCTACCTTCCATTGCAAACTTCCTTCAAACTGAGATAAAGACCATCCTTGCCAAACTTGTAAAGAGCATGTATTAGGGGGATTTTTTATGGAAAATGTATCTCTTAATATAAATGAATATAAACTAGCAATAAAACTAAACCTTCAGTTCTTTGCACAAGATGGACCTGGTGGTGAAAAGACAGAGCCTGCAACTAATAAAAAGTTAAAGGATGTAAGAAAAGAAGGTCAGGTAGCAAAAAGTAAGGAAATAATTACAGCAGTGTCCCTGCTCTCCATTTTCATTCTTTTAAAAATTTATGTGGCAGGCATTGGAAATGGCTTTTTAAAGGCTTTCAATGAAATTTATTCCTACTTTGAAACAGTGACTAGTACTAGTGGCTTTGGACTTGAATCAGAGATGGCTATGGATATTTTAAAAAATGTTGGCATGATGATTATTACCATTATTGCACCGGTTTTAATTGTTGGTGTAGTTATAGCAATTTTAGGAAATGCCTTGCAGCAAAGCTGGATGGTAACTGCTAAACCACTTAAGCCTAAGGCTAGTAAAATAAGTCCACTAAATGGCTTTAAGAGAATGTTTTCCTTTAAGCAGGTTTTTGAACTTATTAAGGCCATTGCCATGATGACAATTTTAGCGATTGTTGTATGGTCAATGGTAAAAAAGCAGGTTTATGTCATATATTCCTTTTATGATGTGTCTCTTTATACGGCCATTGTAAGAACCGGTCAGATAATTATTGATTTAGGAATTAGGGTTAGCCTAGTTTTTCTAATAATTGGCGTTGTGGATTTAATTTATCAAAGACATAAATTTAAAAACGACAATATGATGACAAAGCAAGAAATTAAGGATGAGTATAAGGATTCTGAAGGTGATCCACAGGTTAAGGGCATGATTAGAAGAAGAATGAATGAAATTTCTAGACGTAGAATGATGCAGCAATTACCTGAGGCAGATGTAGTTATTACAAACCCAACTCACTTTGCAGTAGCCCTTAAATACGATCCGGAATCTGGAAAAGCTCCTATAGTTATTGCAAAGGGTGCAGATTATCTTGCTTTTCAGATTAAAGATAAAGCAAAAGAATATAACATTGAAATTGTAGAGAACAAACCGCTTGCAAGAATTCTTTACCACAACATAGATATCGGTGAGGAAATACCTCCTGAATTATATGTGGCAGTTGCTGAAATTCTTGCAGCAGTAATGAAAACAAAGAATAGAAACTTAACTAGCACTATGGTATAATTTTAATGAATGAATAATATTTTATGTAATAAAATTACCATTTTGCTAAGGTGTTATTCATGAAAGGGGGAATAGGAATATGAAAATCAGTCTAAAAAAGACAGATTTGTTTGTAGGAATTTACCTACTTTCTGCAGTTATGTTCTTTATTATTTCCATCCCTTCATGGTTGCTAGATTTTTTACTAGCCTTTAATTTAAGTGTTGCCTTAATTGTACTTTTTAATGCTCTTTTTGCTAAGGAAGTACTTGATATGGCCTCTTATCCAACAATTTTGCTTTTCACAACAATCTTTAGAATTGGCTTAAATGTATCATCAACTAAGCTGATTTTAAGAGATGGTGATGCAGGTAAGGTTGTTCTTACTTTCGGTCAATTCGTTGGTGGCGGTAACTTAGTAATTGGTATTATCATTTTCATAATTATCATTATCATTCAGTTCATAGTTATTAATAAGGGTTCTGAAAGAGTAGCAGAAGTAACAGCAAGATTCACTCTTGATGCTATGGCTGGTAAGCAGATGGCTATTGATTCAGACCTTAATACAGGTGCTATTACAGATAAAGAGGCAGCAGAGAAGAGAAAGAAATTACAGCAAGAGAATGCTTTCTTTGGTTCTATGGATGGTGCTACTAAGTATGTAAAGGGTGATGCAACCGCAGGTCTTATTATTACAGGTATCAACTTAGTTGGTGGTATTGTAATGGGTATGCTCTACAGTGGTCTATCAGTAAATGAGGCCCTAAATAAGTATACAATCCTTACTATTGGTGATGGTTTAAGTTCACAGATTCCATCCCTTCTTATTTCTTTGGCAACTGGTATTTTGGTAACTAAGGCAAGTTCTGATGGCGAGCTTGGTGATGAAATCGTCGGTCAATTATTTTCAATTGATAAGGTATTAATGATGGTTGGTGCAGCCCTTGTGGTTATGGGCCTTTTTACACCTCTACCAAATTATATCTATATTCCTTTGGGAATAGCATTAATTGTAGTTGGCAGAAGATTAAAGAAGAGAACTGGAGTAGAGGCAATAGAAGAGGAAGTAGAGGAAAGTGAGGCAGAAGCCCAAGAAATTCGAAAACCAGAAAATGTGGTAAATTTACTAAATGTAGATCCTATTGAATTGGAATTTGGTTATGGAATTATTCCCCTTGCTGATGTAAACCAAGGTGGTGATTTACTTGATAGAGTTGTAATGATTAGACGACAGGTGGCCCTAGAACTAGGTGCCGTTGTTCCGATTATTAGACTTAGGGATAATATTCAGCTAAATCCTAATCAGTATATAATTAAGATTAAGGGTATTCAGGTTTCAGATGGTGAGATTTTATTTGACCATTATATGGCTATGAATCCAGGCTATGTAGAAGAGGAAATCACAGGTATACCAACCTTTGAACCATCCTTCCATCTACCAGCTATTTGGATTACTGAAAGTCAGAGAGAAAGAGCAGAGTCTCTTGGTTATACAGTAGTAGATCCACCATCAATCATTGCTACACATCTTACAGAAATTATTAGACAACATATTGCTGAACTTCTTACAAGGCAAGATGTATCTAATCTTATTAATAACATTAAGGACAATAATCAGGCATTAATAGATGAATTAGTGCCAAAGCTACTTGGTATTGGTGAAATCCAAAAGGTTTTACAAAATCTTTTATCAGAGGGTATCTCTATTAGGGATTTAGTTACTATTTTTGAAACTCTAGCAGATCATGCATCTGTAACAAGAGATACAGATATATTAACGGAATATGTAAGACAAAGTTTAAAGAGAGCAATTTCCGGCAAGTATTTCCCATCAAATGAAACTACAAGTGTAGTTACTCTTGATCCAAATATTGAGCAGGAAATTATGAGCTCTGTTAAGAATACCGAGCAGGGGTCATATCTTTCTCTTGATCCTGAGAGAACTAAAAAGATTATGGCTTCTACAGGAAGTGAGTTAAAGAAATTAGAGGATATGGGAAAAAATCCAATAGTTATCACTTCACCAATTGTGAGATTATATTTTAAAAAGCTTGCAGTTGACTACTATAAGGACATAATAGTGATTTCCTATAATGAAGTGGAATCCAACGTAGAATTACAATCAGTGGGGATGGTGACAGCGTAAATGATAGTTAAGAAATTTCAAGCGCCAACAGAAAATGAGGCAATGAAAAAAGCTAAGGAGGAGCTTGGGGCCAATGCTGTGGTCCTAAATATTAAGTTTTTAAAGGCCAGAGGACTTTTTAGAATTTTCAAAAAGGACCAGGTGGAGATTACTGCGGCTCTTGAAGAGAAGGAATTTATAAAAAATGTAAACACAAGAAAACCAGAAATGAAGACGGTTGATCCTAAAAAATCTAATGACAATGCTTCTCTTGATTTAAGAGCTGATGAGGACATTGATTTAAATGATCCAAAAAGAATCGAGGAAAGACTAGATGCTCTTCAAAAACTTATGAAGGAATCTAGTGCTAATAACCAGAAACTAAGACAAGACAATCGCTTTGATTCTAAGAATAGAAAAAGCGAAATCTATAGAAATCCTGATATTATTTATGAGGATGAGGAAGAGGAAGTAAAAAAGAATACTAAGCTAGAAGCTAAAACAGAAGCTAAGCTAGAAGCGAAGACAGAAACTAAGACAGAAGCGAAGACAGAAAATAAGACAGAAAATAAGACAGAAGCTAAGACATTAGAGGCAGAACAAACAAAAACAAGTCCTATGGAAAACTCCTCTAATGATACATTTTTAAAGCTAATCCATAAAAAGCTAGTAGATAGCGAAGTGGATGAAAAGTATGTAGATGAAATTCTAGGAGAGATTGCCTTATCTATGCAAAAGGATTCTGACATTGATAGCATTCTTTCTGCAGTTTATCAAAAAATCATACTTAAGCTTGGGGAGGCTAGTCCGGTTAAACTTAATTCAAAGCCAAAGCTTGCCTTCTTTATTGGACCTACAGGAGTTGGAAAAACTACAACTATTGCCAAGATTGCATCTAAGTTTAAGCTTGAAAAATACGCAAAGGTTGCTTTTATAACTTCAGATACCTATAGAATTGCAGCGGTAGAGCAGCTAAATACCTATGCTTCAATTATTGACTGCCCTGTAGATGTAGTTTATGGACCAGAGGAGTTAAGGGAAAGCCTTGAAAGCTTTAAAAACTACGACTTAGTCTTAGTGGATACTGCAGGTAGATCTCATAAGTCTGAAGAACAGATGGAAGAGTTAAAACGATTACTTGAGGTAGCAACAGATTATAAGGAAGACTATGACCTTGATATTTATTTAACTCTTAGCGTTACTACAAAGTATAAGGACTTAGTTAATATCGCTAAGAAATATGATGACATAAAGGGCTGGAAAATCATTTTTACAAAGCTAGATGAAACTTGTTCTCTAGGCAACATTATTAATGTGAAAATGCTTACAAATGCCCCTTTATCTTATACAACGTCAGGACAAAATGTTCCTAATGATATTGAGCTTATTAATGAGCAATTTATTGCTAAACAGCTATTGGGAGGTAACACATAATGGATCAAGCCCAGACTTTACGCAATATAATAAAATTTCAAAATCAAAACTATCAGGCAAATGCTAGAGTAATAGCCGTAACTAGCGGTAAGGGTGGTGTAGGCAAGAGCAATGTCTCTATTAATCTTGCCATCCAGCTAGTAAATATGGGGAAGAAGGTTATTATTCTAGATGCCGATTTTGGCCTTGCTAATATCGAGGTAATGTTTGGGGTTATACCAAGGTATAACCTTAGTGACATTTTATATAAGGGCAAGGATATAAAGGAAATTATAACAAAGGGGCCTCTTGATATAGGTTTTATATCTGGTGGCTCTGGTATTGCTAAGCTCGTAAATCTTGACAGTGAGCAGATTAAGCGACTAGTTAATAAAATGAGCGAGCTTGAAAGTCTATGCGATGTAATAATTATTGATACAGGGGCTGGTATTGCAGATTCTGTTATGGAGTTTTTAGTGGCAAGCCCAGAGACCATTATTGTTACAACCCCTGAACCTACCTCTATTACAGATTCTTATGCCCTACTTAAATCTTTAAGTATGCATCCGCTCTTTAGCAATGAAAACTGTAAGATTAAGATGATTGCAAACCGCGTGGAATCTGAAAAGGAAGGGGAACTTTTATACGAAAAGCTTAATTTAGTAGTTTCTAAGTTCTTAGATATTGATGTGGAATATTTAGGTTTAATACCACAGGATAATAACGTAACTAAGGCGGTTATGAAGCAAAATCCTGTGTCTATTATTTATCCTAATTCCCCAGCGACTAAGGCTTTTGAAAATATAACTAAAAAGATAATTGACTCAAAAGATGAAATCCCTGTAGCTAAAAGGGGCATAAGAGGATATCTAAAAAATGTATTTGCTAAGATGTTATAAGTTCTATTTGCCTTAGCTTTTAAGAGGAAAACTGGAGGTGAGTGTATGCTTGATAATATTGTACTTGGAACAAAAATCGAATTACAAAAAAGAATGGATAGGTTTAGTTTGTCCCCACAATCAAAGAGAAGCTACATAAGTCAGGTGCTTGATTATTCTGAGGAGGATGAGGATGAGTTAGTTTGTGCTATGCCTATTTTTGAGGGCAGAATAATCCCACTTGAAGTCAACTCTGAATATGATGCTTTCTTTTATACAAGTAAAGGCATCTATAAGGCAGCAGTTAGCATTACAAGAAGAGCAAAAGAAAGAAATATCTATACAGTTAATCTAAAATTATTATCAAATCCAGAAAAATTTCAACGACGTGAATTTTATAGACTTGAATGCACAATTGAGGTGCAATATAGCCTCTTTAATGAAGAGGAAACTCAGTATTTTTTAAAACATTCAAAATTACCTAATAGCTTGCAAGCAAACCCCGTTAAGGCTATAATAGTAGATATAAGTGGCGGTGGAGTAAGAGTGTTTACTCAAGAACAATTAAATACTGGAAGTTTTATAATGCTTAACTTTCAACTATTTATTTCAGGGAAACTAAAGCAGTTTAATGTGGCAGGAAAGATAGTAATGTCCCTTGAAAGTCCTAATGTTAGTGATATATACGATACTAGAATAGAATTTAAGCGAATTGCTGATAATGAGAGAAGCGAGATAATAAAGTACATTTTTGAACAACAAAGGCAACTTCGTAATAAGGAAAGGGGATAGTCATGGCTAAAAAAATTTTGATTATTGATGACTCTGCACTCATGAGAAGGGTAATATCTGATATAATAAACGAAAGTAATGAGTACGAAGTCGCGGATTTAGCTAGAGATGGCTTGGAAGGTTTTGATAAAATTGTTTCAAATCCTAACTTGTATAGTGCAGTAATTCTAGATATTAATATGCCGAAGATGAATGGTATTGAACTACTAAAGAAGCTTCAGCAAAACCGTATTGATCAGACGGTTATAGTTGTTAGTACAGTCGCAAAGGAAGGTGCTAAGGAAACTATACAAGCCCTAGAATATGGAGCCTTTGATTTTGTTACAAAGCCAGAGAATTATCTTGAAACTAAAAGCGAAACATTTAAGAAAAAAATTCATGAGATGCTAGATGTTGCTACTAATACAAGGGCATCCCTTCAAAGAGTGGCAAGAGGCGCATCTTTTTCACCTTCAAGCAATACCAATACTAGAGATAATAAAGATACAAAAGTGGGATTATTATCAAAAGATAGACCTACTTCTAGCTTTCAAAGATCTAGAGAAGACGATACCTTTAAAGCTAGTAGGGTAACTTCTTCTCAGTATTCAGGTATTAAAAAGGGCAAGAGTAAGTTAATTGCTCTAGCCTGCTCAACAGGTGGACCTAAATCATTACAATCTGTAATACCAATGCTTCCAAAGAATTTGGACGCACCAATGGTTTTAGTTCAGCACATGCCAGCAGGATTTACAGCAAGCCTTGCAGCAAGACTTAACGAAATGAGCGAGCTTAATGTAAAAGAGGCAGCAGACGGTGATGTCATTACTAAAGGTAATGTCTATATTGCCCCTGGTGGTAAGCACATTAAGGTTATGAAGGAAGGTGCAAGCTACGTTATTAGACTTAACGAAGCACCTGCTATAGATGGACTTAGACCATGCGCCAATGTAATGTATGATTCCCTTCAAAATTCTAATTTTGATGAGATAACTTGCGTAGTGTTAACGGGAATGGGAGCTGATGGAACCAATGGCATAAAGGGCCTAGCAGCCAGCCATAAGAACATACATGTCATTGCACAGGATGAACAATCTTGCGTAGTTTATGGCATGCCAAAAGCACTAGCTTCAACAGGTTTAGTTAACGAGGTTGTACCTCTTAATAAGGTAGCTGAAGCAATAACTAAGAACGTGGGGGTATCTTAAATGGATGTAAGCCAGTATTTAGAGATATTTATTGATGAATCAAGTGAACATTTACAGTCTATTTCAGACGGCGTAATGGTCCTCGAGAAGGAACCAGACAATCAGGATACTATTAATGAAATTTTCCGTGCTGCTCACTCTCTTAAGGGTATGGCAGGTACAATGGGTTATAAGAGAATGCAGAACTTAACTCATGATATGGAAAATGTATTCTCTGAGGTTCGTAATGGCAATATCAGTGTTACATCTGATATGTGTGACGTTTTATTCCAGTGTATGGATGCACTTGAAAGCTATGTTGATAATATTCGTAATAACCAGGATGAAGGTACAGAGGATAACGAAGATATCATCAAGGCTTTAAATGCCTTCATTGAAGGAATTGGTGGTGACGGAAAGAAAGAAGCTAAAAAGGAAGAGCCAAAGGCTGAGGAAGCAAAGGAAGAGCCAAAGCAGGAAGAAGCTAAGGCAGCTAAATCAGATAATAATCAGCTTGAAGGCTTAACACTAGCAGACTTTGAAAGGTCAGCAGTAAATGAAGCCCTTGAAAAGAATATTAGCGTCTTTAATATTAAGGTAGAGGTTGAAGAGAGCTGTGTACTTAAGGCAGCTAGAGCCTTCTTAGTGTTTAAAAACTTAGAGGGCCACTGTGAAGTTATTAAGTCAGAACCTACTACTCAGGATATTGAAGATGAGAAATTTGAATTTGAATTTAGAATTCTTATTACAACAGAAGAGGAAATTGATTCTATTGTAAGCATCATTAAGAGCGTTTCTGAAATTAAGGATGCAACTCCAATTCAGGTAACAGATAAGCTTGATGAAGAAGAGGAAAAGCCAGAGGAGAAGCCAAAGGAAGAGAAGAAACCTGCGGCAAAGGAAACAAAGCCAGCTCCAAAGGAAGAGAAAAAGCCAGCAGCAAAAGAACCTGCAAAGGGTGGTGGCAAGCCTGTTTCTCATACAGTTAGAGTAGATATTGAAAAGTTAGATGTATTAATGAACCTTGTATCAGAACTTATCATTGCTAAGAATGGTTTAGTATCAGCTAGTAATGATGGTGAAAATGGTGGCATTAAATCTTCTAACTTTACAGAACAAATTGAATACTTAGAGAGAGTTACTACAAATCTTCATGAATCAGTTATGAAGGTTCGAATGATGCCTATTGAAAGTGTTATTTCTAAATTCCCTCGAATGGTTCGAGACTTATCAAAGAAGCTTGATAAGAAGATGGAATTATATATCACTGGTGAGGATACAGAACTTGACCGTACTGTAATTGATGAAATCGGCGATCCAATCATGCATATGATTAGAAACTCTGCCGATCACGGTCTTGAACCTACAGATGTTCGTATTGAAAGAGGTAAGCCAGAGGTAGGTACTATCGCTCTTAACGCCTTCCAGGAAGGTAATAACGTAGTTATTGAAGTTAAGGATGATGGTAATGGTATTGATACAGAAAGAGTTAAGGCTAAGGCTGTTGAAAAGGGTGCAATCACTCAGGAACAGGCTGATTCAATGACAGAAAAAGAAGCTGTTGACTTACTCTTTAGACCATCCTTCTCTACAGCAGAAAAAATCACAGATGTATCTGGTAGAGGTGTAGGTCTTGATGTAGTTAAGTCAAAGATTGAAGCCTTAGGTGGTGATGTTGAGGTTAAGACAGTTTATGGTCAGGGTTCAACATTTAGCATTAGACTTCCACTTACTCTTGCTATTATTCAGGCTTTAATGGTAAAGCTTGGCGAAGAAAAATATGCTATTTCCCTTGGTTCTATTGAAACCATTGAAGATATTGCAATTAGTGAAATTAAGTATGTACATGCCAAGGAAGTGATCCATTTAAGAGGATCAGTTATTCCTTTAATTAGATTAAGAGAACTTCTTGATGTTCCAGGTGAACCTGAAGAGTCAGATACAATCGTAGTTGTAATTGTACGTAAGGGTGATAAGCTTGCAGGACTTGTAGTAGATAGCTTAATTGGACAGATGGAAATCGTTATTAAATCACTTGGTAAGTATATCAGCATTAATAAGATGATTAGTGGTGCAACAATCCTTGGTGATGGTTCTGTAGCATTAATTATTGATGCTAATACATTAGTATAGGGGGTAACGGCTGTGGATAATGTTAATGCTATTGAAGATAAGAGCATGGAGAGTACAACTTCCGTGCAGTATATTGTAGTAAAAATTGGTAGCGAACAGTATGGTATCAATATTAATTATATTGACAACATCGTAAGAAGCGAACCAATTACAAGAGTTCCAAAAACTCAGACATATTATAAGGGGGTAATTAACCTTCGTGGTGAGATTATTCCTGTAATGAGTGTAAGAATTAAGCTTGGCCTTGAACCAGATGTATTTACAGATAAGACACGTTTTATCATTGTAAAGGTAGACGGTGCAACAATTGGTGTAATTGTTGATCAGGTTAAAGAAGTAGTTACACTTGATAATGACAGTATTGAAAAGGTTAACAAGGCTAACAATTCAGACGCTGCTGCTAACTATATTGATAGTATTGGCAAGAGTAATGGTGAATTAATTTCATTACTAGATATTGTTGGTTTAATTGTGGAGGCTAGTGAGAAGTAGCTAGAATGGTGGTATCATGTCCAAGATAAATTTAGAAGAACTTAGTGATATGCAATTTGATATATTAAAAGAAATCGGTAATATTGGCGCAGGCAATGCAACAACTGCCCTTGCAAAGATGTTACAGATGAAAATGGATATGTCAGTTCCTAAAGTAGCTCTCTTGCCCTTTAAGGATATATCCCAGTTGATTGGTTCTGAAGACCAAATAGTAGTGGGTATATTACTAGACATGGGGGGTGAAATTAACGGAATGATGATGTTTCTTTTTGATACAAAATCGGCTCATCATCTAGTTAATAAGCTTATGATGCAGGAAGACGTGGTAGATGATTATGCAACAGATTTTACAGAGATGGAAATGTCTGCAATTAGTGAAATTGGTAATATTGTATCCGGCTCTTATTTAACAGCCCTTGCAAGTCTTACTAATTTAAAGGTTCAGGCAAGCGTTCCTTCCCTTACAGTTGATATGATTGGAGCTTTAATGTCGGTACCTGCCTCAGAATTTGGTAAATATGGAGATAAGCTTCTATTAATCCAATCTCAGTTTGGAGAAGAGGGTTATGTAAATGGATACTTTATGTTAATTCCAGAGTTAGAATCTTATGACAAAATTTTATCAGCTCTTGGTATGTGAGTTTTTTAATCCAAATGTCCATTAGTAGTTTAGGATTACTATGGGCATTTGGATTGAATTTGAGTAGTGTATAAGGATTGACTATGAATATAAACAGTATGATTAAGGTCGGAATGGGCGATTTAAAAGCTTGTAAAAGCCCAGAAGTTTTGACTACCCTTGGCCTTGGTTCATGTGTAGGGGTGGCCCTATACGATCCGGTAACTAAGGTTAGTGGCCTTCTGCATTGCATGTTACCAGATAGTAAACAATTTAAAAATGCATCAAATGTTGCAAAATATGCGGATACCGGTTTGGTTGAATTAGTTAATCAAATGGAGAAACTAGGAGCTAATAAGACAAGATTAGTTGCAAAGATAGCCGGAGGTGCCCAGATGTTTTCAACTAATACCAATAACGAAAACTTAAAGGTAGGCCAAAGAAATGTAATGGCAGTCAAGATGAAGTTATCGGAGATGCGTATTAAATTACTAGCAGAAGACACAGGATTAAATTTTGGTAGAACAGTAGAATTTTATTCAGAAACAGGAAAGTATAAGATAAAGGCTGTGGGTAAACCAGAAAAGTTAATTTAGGCTAGTTTAGAGGTGACTATATGAGTAGATATAGAGTGGTGCCTGCAATAGTTACTTTACTTGCAGGTTTTATTACAAGCGTACTACTTATTTTAAACAAATACAGTTTAGAAAGTTTTGTCTGGATAGTGCTTCTTGTAATGGTTTGCTTCTTTGTTGCTAGCTGGCTTGTAGTTTATGCTCTTAATCGCCTAGCGGATAAGATGGAAGAAGAACAAAAAGAGGAAGAAAACATTGATCAAGACGAGGATATTCCTGATATTGATCTAGATAATATAGATAGTATTGAAGGGGTAGACGGCAAAGATTTTGATTATAGTAATTTTGGGGATGAATAAAGTAACTTATTAAAATGGGGGACATGTAAACATGGATGAAGCAGGCAGAAATAAACTTTGGCAAAGTTATATGACTAACAGGTCTAGCGAAACAAGAGACCAACTTATAATGGAATATGCTCAGTTGGTCAAACTTGTGGCCGGCAGAATGAACATGTACTTAGGTTACAACGTTGAATATGATGACTTAGTAGGTTATGGAATTTTTGGCCTAATTGATGCTATTGATAAGTTTGATTATGGTAAAAATGTAAAGTTTGAAACCTATGCAAGTTTAAGAATCAGGGGTGCAATTCTAGATCAAATTAGAAAAATGGATTGGATTCCTAGATCTTTGCGTCAAAAGCAAAAAAAGATAGATGCTGCTATGGCAAAGATTGAGGCAGAAACTGGCCATGTGGCAACGGATGAGGATATTGCTAAGGAATTAGGTATTTCAGAGGATGAATTACTAGAGTGGCAGGGTCAAACTAAGGCTACTAATCTCATTTCCTTAGATGAATATACAGAAGCTGGCAGCGAAGTAAAAATGGATAGCATCGGCAATTCTCACTTTGAACAGCCAGAAGAAGCTATTGAAAAAGAAGAATTAAAGCAGCTTATGGCAAAGGCAATTGAGAGTCTAACTGAAAAAGAAAGACTTGTAATTACCCTTTACTATTATGAAGAAATGACACTAAAGGAAATCAGTTTAACTCTTGAAGTATCCGAATCAAGAGTTTCACAGTTACATACCAAGGCTTTAATTAAGATGAAGGCATTACTTGGAGATTATGTATTCCCAATGTAGGCAAAAAGGAGCGGCTTATGATAGAAAAATGTAGAGTGGGCTATTTTCAATTTGAAAACAAGAGCGATGGCTTATATGTAAATGTGTACCCTCCTAAAGAGGAAACATTTTCACCCGCCAAAATTGACGATGCCATGTTTTATATTGATAAGAAGAAAATAAGCTGCGACATTGTAAAATTAGATGAAGCTATTAAAACAGGAGCATCAAAAGAGGTGTGCCAAAAGATTAGCGAGGAGTGCCCAAATCCAGTAGGAGAATTTGCAGATTATTACATTAATCCTGATGGAATGAGTGTGGAAGCTATCTTTTATCCACCTTTCGTTGGGGCTTCTTTTTTAGATTTAGAGGAAATAAAAAAGGATATTACATTTAAGGGCGTTAGGTCAGGTACTGATGAGGCAGCCATTAATGACTTTTTAGAAAATAAAGAGTACGGTAAGGTCTATGTGCTAGCTAAGGGTAAGGAGCCAAGACAGGGAACAGACGGCTTTATAGAATATAAATTTAATACAGATTTAAAGCCAAGGCCTAAGATTAATGAGGATGGAACGGTAGATTTTCATTCCCTTGAAAATCTTAATCATATAGAAAAAGGCGACGTGGTGGCTATTCTTCACCCAGAAGATAGGGGCGAGGAGGGTATTGATTGCCTTAATAGAAAGGTCAATCCAAGACCTGTAAAGCATGTGGTCTTTAGATATGGTAGAAACCTTGTGATTTCCGAGGATGGACTAAATCTTATCTCAAAGGTAAGTGGTCATGTAATGCTTGAAGGGGACAAAATTTTTGTATCAGACGTCCTTGAACTTGTGGATGTAGGTCCTCAAACCGGAGATATTGATTATGATGGAAATGTATTAATTAAAGGAAATGTACAAGCGGGCTTTAAGATTAAAGCTAGCGGGGATATAAGCGTTAGCGGACTTGTTGAAGGAGCTGAGGTTATTGCTGGTGGTACAATTACTCTTAATCGCGGTGTGCAGGGAAAGACAAAGGCAGTAATTAAGGCAGGTAAAAACATTGTAGCCAAGTTTTTAGAGTCTTGTGAGAGCGTATATGCCGGAGGAGATATTGAGGCGGATTCCATTTTGCATAGCAAGGTTATTGCTAAGGGAAAGATAACTGCTAATGGTAAAAATGGACTTATAATCGGAGGGGATGTTAGAGCCACTCTTTGCATCGAAGCCAAAAATATTGGAAATGAAATGGGTACAAATACCACAGTTGCCGTAGGCGTTGACCCTACTATGAAGAGGCGCCTAGAGGAATTAAAAAAGATTTTAAATGATCTAGGAAAAAATAAGATTCAGCTAAATCAGTTACTAGAAGCCCTAAGAAAAAAGCAACAGGCGGAAGGAAGTCTAGCTCCTGAAAAGCAGGAGATGATGACAAAGACCATGCGAAACGTAATTATGCTTGAACAAGAAATTGCTAAAAATAAAAAGGAATTTGAGGAATTAAGGCAGTCTATTGGGGAAGAGCAAAATGCCATAATTAGGGTAGCAGACGCGGCATATCCAGGAACCAAAATCGTCTTTGGAGATGTGTCCATGTTTGTAAAAAAGAAATATGATTTCTGCTCTTTTGTCAGGGATGGCGCAGAGGTTAGATTATCAGCATATTAGTTAATGGCTCTTGGGGATAAAATCTTCAAGAGCTATTGTTTGTTTTAAGAAATTATAGTATATTTAGACGTGTGCTATGATTGGAGGTTGTTATGGTAATTAAACCAGTAGAATTTGGAATGATACAACAGCAAAACCTAGTATCAAGTGAGCAGGCAGCAGAGAATAACAGACCTGTGGCTAATCAATCTAATATTCAGACAACTATAGAGCATAATGTGGAAGCTAAGGCAGAAACTGTAACTAACAAAGACGATACAGAATTAAATAGTGGAAGCTTTGATGCTAAGGAAAAAAGTAATAATGAATACGATAAGGACCGCGCCAAGGGTAAGAATAATAAGAAAAGCGATGGTCGCGTATTTATTAAAGGACAGGGAAGCACGGATTTTGATATTAAAATCTAATAAATTAATGGGAGGGTTATATGACAACCGTTAGTGTAACTTTAATTATTATTGGAATTATCTGTGTCGTATTAAGCATTGTGTTTAATTTTGACAAGGATAATAAGGAGAATCAGGGAGTTTCTTCTGAATTAACAAAAGAGCAGCAAGATAAATTAAGAAAGCAGATTAAT
>NZ_JAEEVD010000078.1:0-7042 GCF_016290755.1 Lachnospira sp. | reverse complement strand
ACGTTTAGGAATAGCTTATAAGCTTATGAATATTTTAGAAGAAAAAGGACATGAAAGAGGCATCAATGCATTTTTCCTAGAAGTAAGAGAATCCAATGATAAAGCTATAAAGCTATATGAGAAGCTAGGCTTTAAGCACCTAGGAAAGCGCAAGAACTTCTATGAGAAACCAAGAGAAGACGCCCTTATAATGTCCAAGATAATAAATAAAGATAATAATTAATAATTAATGAAAATCAAGATAACTTGCAATAGAAAGGTAAGAAAATGTTAGATGTATGTTTGCTAGGAACAAGCGGTATGTTGCCCCTTCCAGGAAGATGGTTAACATCAATGATGTTAAGATATAACGGCAGCAGTTTACTTGTAGATTGTGGAGAGGGAACACAGATAGCAATAAAAGAAAAGGGCTGGAGCTATAACCCTATAGATGTAATTTGTTTTACACATTTCCATGCCGATCACATAAGTGGATTGCCAGGTTTACTACTAACCATTGGCAACTCAGAAAGAACAGCCCCCCTAACCCTAATAGGGCCAAAGGGCTTGCAAAGAGTAGTTAACTCCCTTAGAGTAATCGCCCCTGAACTACCCTTTGAAATAAAATGTATCGAAATCACAGAGCCATCTGCTCACTTTAGTATCAATGGCTATGAGATAGATGCCTTTAAGGTAAATCACACAGTAGCCTGCTATGGCTATTCAATTAGCATACCACGAATTGGAAAGTTCGACCCAGTAAGAGCACGTGAATTAGAAATTCCAGTTCATTTTTGGAATAAATTACAGCATGGCGAAGATGTAGTGGTTAACGATAAGACCTTTACATCCGATATGGTAATGGGAGCTAGTAGAAAAGGCATCAAGGTAACCTATTGTACAGATACTCGCCCAGTACCAGCCATCGTTGAAAATGCTAAAAACTCCGACCTCTTTATTTGCGAAGGCATGTACGGAGAGAACGATAAAGATCACAAAGCAAGGGAATACAAGCACATGACCTTTAAAGAGGCAGCAAAGCTTGCAAAAGAAGCTAAAGTAGAAAGACTCTGGCTTACTCACTATTCCCCATCTTTAGTAAGACCTTGGGACTACGTAGATTCAATTAAGCACATTTTCCCAAAGGTAATTGCAGCTAAAGATCAGCAAAGCATAGAACTTAATTTTGAGGATGACTAATAATAAAAAATGTGATATTATATTTTTAGAATAACTCGTGAAATTATGTATATCGTTGGGGGACGAATACTATGAAAAAATACCTTAGAACCGTAATCGTAATAGGTGTGCTAGCAATAGCTGCGGTAGGTTATTATTTTTATCTAGCTAATAAAGATATAACCCAACAAGCAGTCGATCAGGCAGCCGCCAGCGATGAGGCCTCAGCATTAATCAATAGAGATATAGAAAAGACCTATCCAGAGTCGCCAAAAGAGGTGGCAGCTCTCTATGCCCGCATTAGTAAATGCTACTATGACAAGGACACTAAAGAAGAGTTAATTGATGGTCTTGCAAAGCAAGCAAGAATTCTTTTTGATGATGAGTTAAATCAAAAGCATCCATATAATGAATTTCTTGCTGGCCTAAAAGAAGAAATATCACAATTTAAAGGATCCAATATTTATATAAGCGGCTACACCGTTCAAACCGCCTCTGGCACTAGGTATGGAACCTTTGAAGGAAGACAGTATGCCACAATACATGTTCTCTATTATTTTAGAGAAGGCTCAACCCTTCGCAGTTCCTACTATAAGTACACCATGCGCAAAAACGACGCTGGCCAATGGAAGATTCTCTTCTGGGAGTTAGATACAACAGAGGAAGAGTAAAAAAGGAACTTGCGAATAAGCAAGAATCGTAATAGAATAATTTAGATAACTGGGGCTTAGTCAGGAAATCTGGCTAAGCCCAAAATATGTCATTTACTTTAGGAGTATTTATGAGTAATTTAACAAGTGAAGATATAAAAGCAGATACAGAAAATTTGAACAAAAAGGACATCACAATCCTAGCAATTGAAAGTTCTTGTGATGAAACTGCTTGTGCAATTGTAAAAAATGGACGTGAAGTAATCTCAAGTGTAATCAACACTCAGATTGCCATTCACACAGAATACGGCGGAGTAGTTCCTGAAATCGCCTCAAGAAAGCACATTGAAAATATTAACCCAGTAATAAAGAAAGCCTTAGCAGACGCTAACATGACTTGGGATGATATAGATGCAATCGCAGTAACTTACGGTCCAGGCCTTGTTGGCGCCCTACTTGTAGGTGTGGCAGAAGCAAAGGCTCTCGCATGGGCTCTTAAAAAGCCATTAGTAGGTGTTCACCACATCGAAGGTCACATCTCTGCAAACTTTATTGAATACCCAGATTTAAAGCCACCATTTGCAGGTCTTGTAGTATCTGGCGGTCACACACATTTAATAAAGGTTCTAGACTACGGCGAATACGAAATCGTAGGTAGAACAAGAGATGATGCCGCAGGAGAAGCCTTTGATAAGGTAGCTCGTGCAGTAGGCCTTGGTTACCCAGGTGGCCCAAAGATCGATAAATTAAGTAAGGAAGGCAATCCAGACGCAGTACAATTCCCAAGAGCACATGTGGATGATGCGCCATACGACTTCTCCTTTAGTGGAATCAAGTCAGCCGTCCTAAATTACATAAACCAGGCAGAGATGAAGCACGAGGAAATCAACAGAGCCGACCTAGTTGCTTCCTTCCAGAAGGCAGTAGTAGACGCCCTTGTATCAAGAGCCATCATGCTAGCTAAGGAAAGCGGCCTAAAGAAGCTTGCCATCGCAGGTGGCGTTGCAGCGAACTCTTGCCTTAACGAAACCCTAAGAAAAGAGTGCGAAAAAGAAGGCATCGAGTTTTACTCACCATCCCTTGTACTCTGCACAGATAACGCCGCAATGATAGGCGCCGCAGCATATTACGAATATATCAAAGGCACAAGACATGGCCTCGACTTAAACGCAGTGCCAAACCTAAAACTAGGCGAAAGAATTTAACTTAACAAGGCAGCAGCCCTAATACATACAAGTTACAATACTAATAAGCTATAATAACAAACTAGTCACAATAGGAGCGCAAACTATGAATTATTGCATACTTTTATCCGGTGGAAAAGGCAAAAGAATGGGTTCAAATACCCCAAAGCAGTATCTTGAAATACTAGGACATCCCTTGATTTACTACTCACTTAAAGCATTTCAGGAAAGCCCGCTAATCGACCGAATTATAATTGTTTCCTCACCAAACTACGAGAATTACTTCAAAGGAATCATAAAAGAGTATAATTTCGACAAAGTATATGGAATCGCCAAAGCAGGACAAGAGCGCTACGACTCAGTGTTCTCCGGTTTATCTATGATTCCCTCACATGATATTTCCGATGAAAATGTATGCCTCATCCACGATGGCGCCCGCCCGCTAGTGACAACTGACATAATAGAAAACTGCGTAGCCGACGCCCTTAAATATAAGGCAAGCGTTGCAGCAGTAAAAGCAAAAGACACAATCAAAGTGGCAAACAAAGAAGGCTTTGCCATAAAGACCCCAGATAGAGCCAGCCTCTATCAGATCCAAACACCGCAAAGCTTTGGCCTTAAGCTTGTAATAGATGCTTATAAGAAAATGTATGAAGCCCAGGAAACTAACGGTGTAACCGATGATGCTATGGTAGTATCAAAGTTTGCAGGCGTAGATCCATTTTTAACAGAATCAAGCTATAAGAATATAAAAGCCACAACCCCAGAAGATTTAGCAATCATAGAATGCTTTTTATCAAAGGCTATTTAAAATCATTAGACTTATAATTTAAATTAAAGAAATGATATAAGCCAACTTGACTAAAAAAAATAATGATACTATAATCTAATAAAAATTTATAATAATGAGGGAGGTCCTATGAACCAATTTAATTTAAAAAGAACTAATATTGTAGGTTTTTGCGCAGCAATTCTAGCATTTATTTTTGCTTTCTTACCAATTAAGAGAGTTGTATTAGATGCTAGTGAATTAGAAGATTGGCTTGAAGAAGGTTATAAGACATCATACAATCTTGTAAATTATAACTTCTTTGGTACATTATTCTTAATCGTAATTATTGCATTAATTGTGCTTTTTGTAATTCAGGCACTTGGTAAGTCAAATCCAGTATTAAATGCAGTAACAACAATCATTACAATTGCAGCATTAGTAGTATTTATCCTTGCTATAATCGTAAGCAACAACGATGTAAAGCAGTCAGAAAAGCTTATTGACGCCTACAAGGCATGGTTTGGTGATATCATCCAGATCAAGTTTGGCGCAGGCTTTGTGTTAGAACTTATTGTAACTATTATTTTAGCAGCATCATACTGGATTAACGAATGTGTTATCATTCCTTACGTATATAAGGCAGTACAGTATAGACCAGTATTAAACCCATTCGCTGCACTTACTAATGGACGTCCAGGTTACGGTGCAACTAATGCACAGTTCCAGGGTCAGCCACAGTACGGTCAGCCAGGACAGTTCCAGGGTCAGCCACAGCAGTATGGCCAGCCAGGACAGTTCCAGGGTCAGCCACAACAGTATGGCCAGCCAGGACAGTTCCAGGGTCAGCCACAGCAGCAGTACGGCCAGCCACAGTATCAGCAACCACAGCAGCAGTACGGTCAGCCAGGACAGTTCCAGGGTCAGCCACAGCAGCAGTACGGTCAGCCACAGTACCAGCAGCCACAGCAGCAGTATGGTCAGCCACAGCCGGCTCAGCCTCAGAACCCACAGGCTACACAGGCAAATCCTAATCAGCAGAACCAGTCTTTTGGCGGCTTCAACAATCAGCAGTAATCTGATTAGGCAATTATAGAATTTAATACAAATTGTATCTAATAAATAAAGGGAATTGTTCACTTATAAAGATAGGTGGGCAATTCCCCTTTTTATTTTGTGAAAAATTCACCTAGTTTTTAACAATTTAAAGCACTATAATTTTATGGCATTTACATTTATAAAATGAAAGAAAGGAAAACAAAAATGAAATATGTTAGACAGTTTCTAATTATTATTTTCATATCATTTGTGGGCGAGCTAATACACTACTATATTGACCTACCAATCCCTGGCAGCATTTATGGTATGCTAATATTATTTGTTTTACTTCAGTTTAAAGTTATAAAAGTTGAGCACGTAAAAGACATAGCCGACTTTTTAATAGAAGTTATGCCATTAATGTTTATCCCAGCAGGCGTAGGCCTACTTGAAAAATGGGGCCTCATAAAAGGGGTATGGCTCCCACTCACCATTACAATTATCGGCTCAACCCTAATTGTTATGGTAGTTTCAGGAAGAGTCTCACAATTAGTAATTAGGAAAAAAGAAAGATTAAATCAGGAGAGTTAATTAATCATGGAAGTATTAGAAAGTTCAGTGTTCTTTGGAGTAACCATAACCCTGATCACATACGCCATTGGCGTTTTAATAAAGAAGAAGCTTAAAATAGCCATATTCAATCCACTCCTTATCTCCATAGCTCTAATAATCATCTTCCTTGCCTTTACAGGAATCGACTATCAAAGCTATTCAGAAGGAGCAGATTTTATATCCTATTTGTTAACACCAGCTACAGTTTGCCTTGCAGTTCCAATGTATGAGCAAATGGACAGCTTAAAAAAGAACGGACTTGCCATCATGGCAGGCATCCTATCAGGTACCATAACTAGCATGCTCTGCGTTCTAGCCTGCACAGCAATCTTTAAACTAAACCACGAAACATACGTAACCCTATTACCAAAATCCATTACAACAGCAATCGGTATCGGCGTCTCAGAAGAAATGGGCGGCGTCATTACCATCACCATCGTTGCAATCATCGTAACTGGCATCTTTGGCAATATGTTTGCAGAACTCATATGCAAACTCTTTAAAATCCAGCACCCAATCGCAAAAGGCGTCGCCATCGGCACATCAAGTCACGCCATGGGTACATCAAAAGCAATGGAGCTCGGAGAAGTAGAAGGCGCCATCAGCAGCCTCTCCCTCGCTGTCGCAGGAATCCTCACGGTAATCCTTGCACCCCTCTTTGCTTCAATCTTATAATTATGAAAATGTACTTATATAGAAAGACAACATTCATATAATAATCAAGGCAGCTATACTACTTGCTAATTTAATGATCCTAAATGCGTATCAATTATCTACCATTTGTATGTATATTGATAGCCATCTGCAATTCGTATCTTTATATTTAGCATGTACATAGCTGCTTTTTATATTTCTGGTAGTCTATTTAACCCTTAAAAAGCAATTAAATTCCAAATTTAAATTAAGAATTAACAAAAGAAAACACCATAAAAAACCCTAAAATCAAAGAAAATCCCAAATTTTTTTCAACCGCTCAAATCTCTTTTAAAAGCAGTAAAAATCAAGCAACAATAACACTGGTCTAAGCTTACTTTTATTATGAAAATGCTAACCAAGCCAGTGTTTATCTAGCTTTACGACGTTTTTTGCCTTATTTTCTTATAATTTGATGTCAAAATTACTGATAAATAGACTGTCAAAAGGATTTGTAAAGTATAGAAATTATCGCAAAAAATCTAAAAAAAACTCGAAAAATGTGTTGACAAAAAATATTATGAATGTTATTATTATCAAGTCGCTGCGATACAGCAACGACAACAAAACAAAAAACATTAAGAAATGTTCTGGAGAGGTACCGAAGTGGTCATAACGGGGCGGTCTTGAAAACCGTTTGTCTTCACGGGCGCATGGGTTCGAATCCCATCCTCTCCGCTCAAATTTAAAATCACAGATTTTAAATTTGCCTATCAAATCCAAAGGATTTGATTTGAACCTTGACAACTGAACAGAATGACAACCTTGAAAATTCTTTGAAATATTCAAGCGAGTAATCAATCGTAAAACAAATTTTGTTTTGAAATGATTATCCTTAATAACAGTAATGTTAAACGGAAACGAAACTATTAAGCTAGTTCGTTCAGAACTAAGCTAAGGTAAAACTTTTTATGAGAGTTTGATCCTGGCTCAGGATG